>NZ_JADBUE010000355.1:0-3241 GCF_020245805.1 Microcystis sp. M179S2
CCCCTACTTGCGAGGGGACGCGATCGATTGGAAACTTAGGTAGTGCGCCTCGTAGTACCAGATCAGGGCTGCTCTCCCCTACTCGCTAGGGGACGCGATCGATTGGAAACCAGAAGGAAACGTTATCTATGTTGGCAAATCGAAAGTCCCCTACTCGCTAGGGGACGCGATCGATTGGAAACTAGATCTAGGTTCACCTGTCTGACGATCTTCCCATGTCTCTCCCCTACTCGCTAGGGGACGCGATCGATTGGAAACTTACCTAGATCGATAACCATGTTTTTTGTAGCGATCGCATCCCCTACTCGCTAGGGGACGCGATCGATTGGAAACTTAAGGCAATCCCTTCAGCTTCGCTAATTTGTCCTGTCTCCCCTACTCGCTAGGGGACGCGATCGATTGGAAACCTGTATTCATCTGCGGACTTAAATAGGACATCTCTCGTCCCCTACTCGCTAGGGGACGCGATCGATTGGAAACATTTTCTGCTCCCTCCAAAGTATCATTTAATCTCTCAAATCCCCTACTCGCTAGGGGACGCGATCGATTGGAAACTCGCTTAGACAATTAAATTTCTTCAAGCGTAGCAACCTCCCCTACTCGCTAGGGGACGCGATCGATTGGAAACCCTTTCGGATCAGTCGGTCTGGCGTGTGGCCATTGTCCCCTACTCGCTAGGGGACGCGATCGATTGGAAACCTAAGGAGATTGCGGGTAAGCCAATTGTTAGTAATGTCCCCTACTCGCTAGGGGACGCGATCGATTGGAAACGGTAAGGTTTAACAATAGACTGCTTAGCATCGCATTTCCCCTACTCGCTAGGGGACGCGATCGATTGGAAACTGGGTTTAGGCGCGAGAGAGCAAACCTTTTTAAACCTCCCCTACTCGCTAGGGGACGCGATCGATTGGAAACATTACATTGATTGTCATTGTTTTACCTTGTCGTCTTTCCCCTACTCGCTAGGGGACGCGATCGATTGGAAACAAAGTTGCCAGTCTGGGATATTCCTTGGATTCGTTTTATACTTCCCCTACTCGCTAGGGGACGCGATCGATTGGAAACCCATCATACTCTATATTTCTGCCTCCTCGGAGACGTATCCCCTACTCGCTAGGGGACGCGATCGATTGGAAACTCGCATTGTGACGGCTTTCCTCGATCAATGTAAAGGTTCTCCTACTCGCTAGGGGACGCGATCGATTGGAAACATTTTCTACAGGAACTAATGCCTCTAACACTCCACATCTCCTACTCGCTAGGGGACGCGATCGATTGGAAACCGAGCAAGGTAAGGTGCGCCTGCGGAAGCGGTTGCCAATATCGAATACGACGAAGAAGGCTATGAGTTTGGCATCACAGGCACGTCATTTCGCTATGAGTTCAACACCGATTGCACCCCAAAAACCTAGGGAGAGGGATACCTATGCCCCACGATGACGATGCGGGTTACGCAGATGAGAAACCCAAAGGAATGCCCACCTCACCGACCAGTGGGCTGGGATGTTTATATACCTTGGTCGGTGCGTTGATTATTGGCGTACCTCTGTTGATATTCATCACTCTGCCCCTGTTCAAGAGTGGCTTTGGTAAGGCGAACACACGTGTCGTGAATAACCCACGCAACTATGACCCCATTGTGGAATATGTCAACGTGTTGGCATTTGCCAGCGAAAATGGGGAAGCACTCTTGATTGGCTTTAATGCCCAACAGGTGCGCTCAGATGGCAAGCTCGACTTGCAACCCGCCTATGACCACCCCAAGCCACGGGTGGATTTTGAGTTCGTGCGCCCTGTGCCACGCCCCGACAATGCACCACCCATCGGCGCAGGTGGCGCAAACGAGAGCTTTCACGAACCGATTGACATTGCCGTGTATGAACCTGGTCAATGGCGACGTAGTTCAAGCAGTAGCGGGGGCATTCGCACCACCTACACCTATGTGAATCAGGGCATGGACAAGGACGTGGATGACATTGCCAGTGGCGATTATACCGCCCTCCCTGCGCCCACTTGTCATTTTGCAACATTGTGGGCATACGCCATCGAGCAGGGTGCGCCTGCGGAAGCGGTTGCCAATATTGGCTATGATAAATATGGCTATAATTTTCGTATTCAAGGCACGTCATTTCGCTATAAATTTGACATAAAGTGCCAGCCCAGAGGCTAAAAGGTGACTGAAAAAGCGAAAAATTCGTATTTAACTCCTAGTAGTAAGATGCCGTTGGTGGTGCTTTGGCTAGGGTTTATGGTGTTGGTCGGCATGGTGATTGTCTTTGGGGTTCAGCCCACCCTGCCGATTGGCGCATATGTACCCGAAACGCGCCCCGTGCGTGACCCGCGCAATTTTGACCCAATTGCCGATGCGCCCGCTGTGCTGGATTTCGCGGGCGCATGCGTGGAGTAGGTCAGTTTTTTTTTGGCGTTGCAGGTGCGTGCCGATGGCACGTTGGACTTACAACCCAGCTATACGCCCAAACCACAGGTGGATTATCAGTTTGTGCGGACGATACCGCGCCCTGATGATGCCCCGCCTGTGGGTGCTGGTGGGGGTAATCAGGCGTTTTATGAGTCCATTACGATTGCCTTGTATGAACCCAATACCACTCGTTCCGTCATGCGTGAAGGGGCATTGGGCATCCTACGCCGTTATAACTACACCAATCAGGGCATGGTGCGCGATATGGAAGTGGTCACCGATAACACCTTCCTAACCCCAGCACCTGCACCAACCTGCACATTGGCGCGCCTGTGGGCAATCGCCATTGACCAAGGTGCTCCCCTACTCGCTAGGGGACGAGAGGGAGCATCTCAGTTAGGCGCTGAGTAGAAATACTTAGGAGAATAGAAATAGCCATTGAGATAAGCACAACGATGTTTCAAAACTTGAGCAACATTGTTTCTATGCCACTGAGCGCCAGAAATCTTGACCCGACGACCAATCTGCTTAATAGTTGATTCCACAGAGCCAGAGCCAATGGTAAGTCCCTGTTTCTGTAAATAACCATACTCAGGAATAGGATGACGATGATTGCGTAAATAAGCCAGAAATTTGATAAATCGTTTGGATGTACACCCTGCAAATAGGTTAATAGCCTGCTCAACATCACCTTGCCATAGCAAATCTTTAGCCTTGTCTAGACGACGCAAAGAACCGCCAACAGCGTAAAGATGTTCCTTCAAATGATACCAGTCCAATATTTCAAACCTTTGCTCTGATGTTGCTATGGCCGCAAATAAG
>NZ_JADBUE010000356.1:0-14002 GCF_020245805.1 Microcystis sp. M179S2
ACCCCACACCCCACACCCCATCACCCATTTACTTGATCTATGGAACTACCAGAATTAAATATAGAGACAATTTGGGCGATTATTAACGATGAAATTGACGACGAAACCGTTAATAAATTGGTCTGGCAAAGTTTAGGTTATCGCTACGATGAAAGTCAGGGAAAATGGGATAATAGTCAAGTAGAGGAAGATTGGCGACGTGAATATCCCGAACCCCCAGATTTTATTGCCAATCGTCCTCCAACAGTAAAATTAACTCGATCGATCTTGCCAGAAAATAAACAATTATTAAAAGATAAATTGGGGTTTACCGGTTATAAAATTGGCGAATTCAATCCCCGCATGACTCGCCGTGCCACCGCCGCTAATTGGTTGTGCTTTTATGGGTTAAAATAGATCAGGAAAGTTATTTTATCAAGCTTCTAGCATGGTCACTATCCCTGTCAAGTCCTCCTCTCATCCCCTAGCATCCTATATTGATCGTCTCACGGCTGGGGAAGCATTGTTAAAAGATACTCCCCAGAATTTGATCGAGGTAGTGGGTATCCTGAAAAGTTACGGAGTGGTGTTAGATGCTTATTCCAAAAATTTAATTTATATTGCGGAAAATCAGTTTTTGGTTTTTTTCCCCTTCTTTAAATATTTTAATGGTCAAGTATCTTGGCAGAAATTACTACAACACTGGTGGCACGATCGCATTAATTTTGAGTATGCTGAATACTGTATGAAAGCCATGTTTTGGCATGGTGGGGGTGGTTTAGATAGTTATGTAGATAGTGCCGCTTTTCGGGAAGTGACAGCCAAGGTTATTCAAGCCAAATTTAGGAATAATCCCCTAGTTTTAATTTTAAATAAAGTCTTTCCTGAATTTTTGCCAGAACAAATGCGGATGATGGCCTACTATAGCGGTTTAGGTCAATTTTGGCGAATTATGGCCGATGCTTTTTTAAGTTTATCCGATCTCTACGATGCCGGAAAAATTACCAGTATTCCCGCAGTGGTGGCACACATTAAGAAAAATTTAGTCGATAATGCTAGTAAACCAATTATCTATCAGGTAAAAATCAAAGGACAAACCTATGATCTGATCCCCAAATCGGCAGGATTAACCTTTCTTGCGGATACGGCAATCCCCTACGTTGAGGCGGTTTTCTTTCGCGGAACACCTTTCCCCGGTACAATTTCCTATAATGCCCAAGCCTATCAAATTCCCTACGATCAAGGAATGTTTGCCTATGGTGCTTTGTATGCGGATCCTTTACCCATCGGAGGTGCAGGGATTCCTCCCACACTATTAATGCAGGATATGCGTCACTTTTTACCAGATTATCTGCACGACATTTATAAAAAGAGTTTTCGTCAAGAAGAAGATTTATTAGTCCAGATCTGCGAAACTTTTCAAAAGTCGATGTTTTGTGTAACAACGGCAGCCATTCAAGGATTAGCACCTTACCCTTTAACTACCACAGATTTAAAAGAACAAAAAGCCAATCGCATCTATCTAGAAGCATGGATGAATCGCTTTGTTAAGTCAAGATTAGAAGCGGTAAATCAATAATTATTTTGCCGATAAATCGGTAATTTTTGCATTCAACAAACCCCTTTACATTTATGTCAGATATTAACGTCCAACTTCAGGATATTTTAGCTCAATTGCAATCTTTAACCGAACGGGTTGCCCTCATCGAAGCGCGGCAGATGTTAGTTCCGGACATCGAGCGCTATGGTAAATTACAGCAATTCCTAGCTGAGGGGAACTTTAGGGAGGCAGACGCAGAAACTCTCCGAGTTATCCTCGAAACTGCCGGCAGAACCCGCGATACTTTAACCCCAGAGGATATGATGCGGTTTCCCGTTAATGTGATTCGGGTACTCGATCGCCTTTGGAAAAATTATAGCGGCGATCATTTCGGTTTTAGCAATCAGGTGAAGTTATATTTTGCCGCCGGCGGTAGTATTAACACCCTGCGTACCCAAGACGCGGAAACGATTAGAAAATTTGGGGAATTGGTAGGATGGCGCGACAAAGATGAGTGGCGTATCGATGATTATGATCACTGGGATTTTAGTCTCGCAGCTCCTGAAGGCTGTTTTCCCGCTCTCTGGTGGAAGTCTCCCTACGGGTTAAAAATGGTGACTTTTTGTTTTACTCGCCTGATAGAGTGCGATTTATAGGCAATGAAAGGAATTATCGGCTATTTTCATGCTTTATTATCCCCCCAATTTGCTCCCACTGGGATAAGAGTGGCTGTAGTAGTGGGGACAATTTTATTGACAATGAACCACGGTTATGCTATAATGCACAGCCTTATAACTGACTTATCTAGGGCCTGCTGAATAAATCTAAAAACCTTGCTGGATAAGACTTTTAGCCTTTTTTGAAATCCAAAAGTACCAGATATGGGAGTGATCAGGGGGAAATTCAGGTACTTTTTCCCTGAAAATTAGGTAATTGACCCCCTCAAAATCGGTAAAACCCCACACCCTACACCCTACACCCTACACCCTGCCCCTAGGAAAAACTTTTTCAGCAGACCCTAGCTAGGATTTGATAGCTGCGATCGCTCTCTTTTCAGTAAGGCACTCGCGAGAAAAATGCCCAGTATTGCCAATACAGCCATAGCATAAAAAGCATAAGTGTAAGTACCGAACCAATCGCGAATTCTACCGGTTACTAAAGTTCCGATCAAAGCACCAACACCGTAGGCAGTAAAAACAATACCGTAATTTTGGGCGTAGTGGTCAGGATTAAAGAAGTGGAGAGTGGTAGCGGGAGCTAGGGCTAACCATCCCCCTAAACAGAACCAAAATAGACAAAAAGCCACTAGATAGCTAGTAACCGCCCCTTTTTCGGCCTTGACCATCAACAGACAACCAATCAAAATGAGTGTATAGGCCCCGATCGCTAAATAATGGGGTTTCCAGCGATCGCTTAACCAACCGAACAAAGGACGACTAATACCATTAAACAAGGCAAATAGAGCAACACTACTAGCCGCTAACCCCGGATCAATCTGAATAATTTCCTCAGCGACGGGACTAGAAATACCGATAGCACTCAAGCCAATTAAAGCACCAATGGCATAGCAAAGCCATAAACCATAAAATGAGCGACTTTTCAGCATATTCACTGGATAATTGGCCGGAAAGTCGGATTTTCGATTAGCTAAATTGGCGGGGGGTTGCCAGTCTTGAGGGGGTAACTTCATTGTGATCGCAATAATCACAATAATTATTGTAAAGATAATCCCCAAAAATCTTAAACTTGGTCTAACGCTATATTCATTGATTAATCGATTGGCTAAAGGTGCGGTAATCAGGGGAGAAAGGCCAAATCCGATGATGGTTAAACCCACCGCTAAACCTTTTTTGTCGGGAAACCAGCGTGCCACCACTGCCATGGGAACACCGTAAGCGATGCCGACTCCCGTGCCAGCAATGACTCCGTAGGTCAGAATAATTGTCTGGATCTGAGCGGCAAAACTAGCGAGAATATAGCCTAAACCGACGATAATTCCGCCGATAGCCGTCATCCTGCGAGTGCCTACCCGGGGGATATAAAAACCGGCGATCGGCATAGAAGCGGCATAAAATACTAAAGCCACAGTGTAGGGTAGTAAGCTTTCCGTGGCGCTGAGATTTAACTCTGTTTCTAGGGGTTTTCTAAAGATACTCCAAGAGTACACCGTCCCTAAACAGAGTAAAACACCCATTCCTAGAGGTATTAATAACCATCTACCTTTGGCCGCGGGTAATCCCAAAACTGTCAACTCGGAATCATAATTACTGTTAGTCATAGATCGCCGTGACTCTTTCTAGACTTGTCTGGCCAGTATTCTAGATGAGGTCATGGCTAATAGGGCCAATTTTCCAGAAAATTTTCCGATTAAAATGAGGGGCGAATTATTTCGCCCCCCTTTAAAAGTTTCCCCCCATCTATAGCGGAGGGACTTCTGACCACCTTTAACTAAACTGCTGCGAAGTAAACTTTCGACTTCACAGGGTCGGGAACCATGGTAGCATCCCCTTCTTGCCAACCGGCGGGACAAACTTCATCCGGGTGGGATTGGACGTATTGAATCGCTTTTAGAGTGCGGAGGGTTTCATCGACACTGCGACCGAAAGAAAGATTATTAATAGTAGCGTGTTGGATAACACCTTCTTTATCGATGATAAACAGACCGCGCAGGGATACCCCCGCATCTGGGTCAAGAACATTGTAAGCGGTGCTGATTTCTTTTTTTAGATCCGACACCAACGGATAGGCCACATCACCGACACCGCCCGATTTTCTCTCGGTTTGAATCCATGCGAGGTGAGCAAATTCGCTATCGACGGACACCCCTAAAATCTCGGTGTTGATACTGGCAAATTCGCTAACTCGATCGCTGAAAGCGGTAATTTCCGTGGGGCAAACAAAGGTAAAATCGAGGGGATAGAAGAATAAAACGACGTATTTACCCCGATAATCCGATAATTTGATGGTTTTGAACTCTTGATCGAAAACGGCGGTCGCGGTGAAATCCGGCGCCGCTTGTCCGACTCTTAAGCAACCTTCGGCGGTCATACTCTTAATCTCCTTAATCTAGTTTCTGGGAAAATGCAACTATTTTTACATTCCTTAACAACTATATCATAGTCATAACGATTTTGAGTAGTTGGCCGTTAGTTGGGGATTGGGAAGGTTATATCGGGCGAGAGAAAAAGAATTTAATAGACTCCGTAATATTCACTTTTGCAGCCGAAATAATAATTTAAGGACAGCGAAAGAGATCGTCACCCGGGGAAGTCAGCCCATTGTACAACTTAGTACAACTTTCTTGCCTCAACGCTCCTCCACGCTGCTGTCTGCTTTTACTTATAGTTGCAAAGGCTATGTCAACAAGCACCAATAAATATCTATCCCCATCCCAACGTCAGCAACTTCTCGAAATCTCAACAGAACCGAATATCTCTGATGTTGATCGCAAACGGATTCAAATCATTCTTTTCGCTGACGAGGGCAAATCCCAGAACGAGATCCGTAAGCTTCTCGATTGTACTGCCGCCACCGCTAGTAAATGGATACTGATCGCCGAGAGTGGCAAGATCGATCGCTGGCAGAAATACCGCCGCGGTCGCCCTTCAAAAGTTGATCAACCCTACCTCGATCGCCTGAGAGAACTGATTAGTAAATCCCCCCGGGATTTCGGCTATTCCTTTAAGCGATGGTCGGGAGTTTGCTTAGCGCGGCATCTAGAGAAAGAATTCGGGGTTGCACTCACCCCCACCCACATCAATCGCCTCCGCAAACAGCTACAGCCGATCCGCATCGTCGATCTTTCTCCTTCAGCCAAAGCTTAAAACAACTATGCTCGATACTCACAGCCTCGTCAATCCCTGGCCGGAATTCCTGTCCGAAACCCAGTGGCGGAGTCTCCAGAAAACGGCGATCGCCCTCTCTCCCGAAGCAGGCACACTGCCCGTACAGTCGGGGTTATACCTAGTCGTTGGCGGCAAAGTTCGGATAGCGAACTCGCAGCAAAAAGAGATGATTGCGCTCAAAACTGGCGAATTTTTCGGAGAATTCTCCCTCTTTCCCCGATCGGGTTTTCTTCCCTACTCGGTTCGAGTCTCCGCAAAGGCGGAACTACTTCTTATCCCCGAGTCCGCCCTGAGGCCGATCCTGAAAAAACACCCCGCCCTGAAAAAAACATTACTACAACGGGCGCGGGAAATTGAGCAACTTCTTGGGACGAAGACAGAAGAAACGGACAAAAAAAGCGATCGAGCCTATTTCCCCTCTCCGGCGCGGCGGTTAGGTCACTGGATCGGGCAATCCCTCCGCCGTTATCCCTTCTTCGAGCAACAGTCCGCCTCCGATTGCGGGGCGGCCGGTTTAGTCATGATCGCCCGTTATTGGGGCAAAAGAATCAGCGTCAACCGTTTGCGGGAAATGGCCAACGTCAACCGCGACGGGGCATCCCTGAAGGGACTGATCACCGCGGCGGAAAATATCGGCCTCTCCACCCGTCCGGTAAAAGCGACTCTAGAGGGATTAGGGAAACAGCCCCTACCAGCGATCGCTCACTGGGAAGGCAAACACTTCGTTGTGATCTGGAAAATTACCGCCAAACAGGTGATTATTGGCGATCCAGCGATCGGGCAATTAACCCTAAGTCGTGCCGAATTCACCAGTAAATGGACGGGATTCACCCTGCTGCTCCAACCGAACCAGAAATTTCGGGACACGAAAGAGGATAAAACCTCTCTCTGGCAGTTTTATCGCTTACTGGAACCCCATTGGTTCGTACTGCTGGAAATTTTCGTCGCCTCGCTTTTTATCCAGATATTCGGCTTAATTACGCCGATTTTCACCCAGTTAATCCTCGATCGAGTAATCGTCCAGGGGTCCTTAACCACCCTTTGGGCGATGGGTATCGGTGCGCTAATTTTCGGGGTTTTTAGGGTAGCAATTACCGGTTTACGCGCCTATCTCCTCGATCACACCGCTAATCGCATCGATACGGCATTAATCACCGGTTTTATCCGCCATACCCTCAGCCTTCCCCTCGGTTATTTCGAGTCCCGCTATGTGGGCGATATTATTTCTCGCGTCGGGGAAAATCGCAAGATTCAGCGTTTTCTCTCTGGGGAAGCTCTCTCGATTTTACTTGACTTATTAACGGTTTTCGTGTATGTGGCGGTGATGTTCCGCTATAGCTGGCAATTAGCCCTGATCAGTTTAGCGATCGTGCCACCGTTCTTTCTGCTGGCGTTAATTTCTACCCCTTTTCTCCAGCGAATATCCCGGGATATTTTTCAGGCGATCGCTAAGGAAAGCAGTTACCTGATCGAGATTTTAACCGGTATTCGTACCGTCAAATCTACTGCCACAGAGCGATCGACCCGTTGGCACTGGGAAGACCTTTTCTCGGTGGAGGTCAAGAAAAATTTCTCCGGACAGATCATCGGCAATAATCTCCAGATATTCAGTAATCTGATCGAATCTTTAGCGACGACAGGGTTACTCTGTTTCGGTGCCTATCTAGTGATTCAAAATCAATTATCGATCGGACAATTGATCGCCTTTAATATGCTTTTTGCCCAGATCATCGCGCCTTTTCAACGCTTAACCGTTCTCTGGACGCAATTTCAAGAAGTCAATATCGCCGTCGAGCGCATTAACGATGTACTGGACGCGAAACCGGAGGAGAATTTAGAGGAACTTTCCCGTCAGTTTCTCCCAGAATTACAGGGACATATTCGCTTTGAAAATGTCACCTTTCGCTACCACACCGACAGCGATCGCAATATTTTAGAAAACCTCAGTTTTGAGATTTTACCCGGTCAAACCGTTGCCCTCGTCGGTCGGAGCGGTTCGGGAAAAACCACGATCTCGAAATTGCTGATCGGCCTCTATCCCCCCACCGATGGGAAAATCTCGATCGACGGTTACGATCTGAGTACGATCGCCCTCAGTTCCCTCCGGCAACAGGTGGGAGTCGTCGATCAAGATACTTTTCTCTTCGGTTCCACGATTCGGGAAAATATCAGTTTAGGACATCCCGATCGCCCCCTAGAAAATGTGATCGAAGCGGCGAAATTAGCGGGAATTCATGACTTTATTCAATCACTGCCGATGGGGTACGAAACCCAAATCGGCGAGGGTGGAGGGCTACTTTCCGGGGGACAGAGACAACGGATCGCCATCGCTCGATCGTTGATGGGAGAGCCGCGGTTATTAATCCTCGATGAAGCCACTTCCCACCTCGATACCGAATCGGAACGGATTATTCAAACAAATCTCCAGAAAATTCGGCAGAATCGCACGATGGTGATTATCGCCCATCGCCTCTCTACGGTGCGGAACGCGGATTGTATTCTCGTTCTCGATCGAGGGGTATTAGTCGATAGTGGAACCCACGAAGAATTAATGGCCCGTCCCGGTATTTACCGTAATTTGAATTCTAATCAATTGAGTGAATAACTATGACAACCAATCTAGACAGAGAGCGCGATAACTGGTCTTTCCATACCAAAGAATTGATCGATACTTTACCCCTACCCTGGACGCGTGGTTTACTCTATTTTCTGATTATTTTCGTCTCGATCATTCTCCCTTGGGCGATATTCTCAAAAGTCGATGAAACGGGTGTCGGTCCAGGGAAACTGGAACCCCAAGGGGAAACAGTCAAACTCGATGCTATCGCGACGGGAAAAGTGGAAAAAATCTATGTCCGTGAAGGCCAAGAGGTGAAAGCAGGACAACCGATTTTAACCCTAGATTCCTCATTAATCGGCAAGGAAATACAACAAATCGAGGAGAAAATAGAAGGACAAAAAAGCCGTCTTTCCCAACAGAAACTTGTCAAAAGTCAGTTAGAGATTTCTTTAACCACCCAAAGCCAACAAAATCGCGCGGCGGCAGCGGAAAAAGAAGCCTCGATCGAACAAGCGCGGGAGAATGTGGACGCATTAATCAAGAAGGCCAAAATATCCCTAGAAGAACAACAAGCGCGGGTAAATCAAGCGAAAACCGCCCTCGCACAAAGTCAGACCGATTATCCGATTCTCAAAAGTCGTTATGAAACGGCTTTAAAAGAAGTCGATCGCTACCGAAAAGCGTGGGAGGATGGCGCGATATCGGAGGTGCAATTAATCGAGCGCGAGGACAATGCCAAGGAGCGCCAACAACTCTACGAGCGGGGAAAAGCGGAGGTCAAAGAAAATCAACATAAACTAGCGGAATTAAAAAGTGCCTACCGTCAGACGAGTCAACAAACGAGCGCGGATATCGCCCAAGCGCGTCTGCAATTACAGGAGCGGCAGCGGGGTTATCAAAGTCTCCGCCATTCCAACGAGTTGGCACTCTTAAGGGTACAGGAGCAGATTAACAATCTAGACACGGAGATCGCAACACTGGCATCGGAAATCGCCCAAAGCGAGAGCCAACGGCAAGCGCTCCAAATCCAACTAAGTCAGAGGGTTTTAAAGGCGAATACCGACGGCACAATCTTTTCATTACCGATTAAACGCGCGGGTGCGGTGGTGCAGTCGGGAACGCGGATCGCGGAGATAGCACCGAAGGGATCGCGGTTTATTCTCAAGGCAGAAATGCCCACGGATCAAAGTCAATTTCTCCGCGCCGGTATGCCGATAAAAGTCAAGTTCGATGCCTATCCTTTTCAGGATTACGGCATTATCGGCGGCAAGATCACCAAGAAATCACCGACGGCGATCGAAAAGGAAACGCCCAACGGAAAAATTAACGTTTTCGAGCTAGAAATTCAACTCGATCGCTCCTGTATTCAAAAGGGAAATCAATGTATTCCCCTCAATCCGGGAGATACGGCTACCGCAGAAGCGATCGTCCGTCAGCGTCGGGTGATCGATTACATCCTCGATCCCTTTAAGGATCTGCAAAAAGATGGGTTAAAACTCTAGTTTTTTTAGGTATCGAAGCCAAATTACTTACACCCCTCCCTAACCCTCTTGCCTATCTCAACTAGGAAATTAATTTCGCATAACTGTTTCAGGAGTCATTATGTCCCATAGTATCACCATCACCAATCAAGACCTTATCCAACAGCTTAAGCTATCGGGGAAAGTCCCCGAAATGGCCGAGGGAATTATCGCTCGGAAAATCATCACCGAAACCGCCACGGAAGCGGGGATTAAAAACACAACTGACGAGTTACAACAGGCGGCCGATCAATTCCGTCTCGCCAAAGAATTACATAACGCCAAAGATACATGGAATTGGTTGCAAAAACAGGGCTTATCCCTAGACGATTTCGAGGCGATCGTTCAATTCAATTTACTATCGGGTAAATTAGCCGAACATCTTTTCGCAGACAAAATTGAATCCTATTTCGTCGAACACCAGCTAGATTATACCGGCGCGGTGATCTATGAGGTAGTGTTAGCAGATCAGGCGATGGCAGAGGAGTTGTATGAATCGATTCAGGAGGAGGAAATCAGCTTTCAGGAAGTAGCGCATCGCTATATCGAGGATGTGGAATTACGACGCAAGGGAGGTTATCGCGGTACTGTTTCCCGTAAGGATTTACGACCGAATCTTTCGGCCGCAATTTTTGCATCGGATTCTTCTCGATTGTTGAAACCGCTGCAAGGCGATCGAGGTTTTCACCTGATTTTTGTCGAGGAAATCCTTAAACCAAAATTAACCGAGGAGTTGGCTCTGAAAATCGGGGTCGATTTGTTTAACGGCTGGGTAAAGGAGAAAATTCAGGAAATAGAATACGAGTTTAGTAATTAATTGTGGACGGGGTGGGTTATGCTCACCCCGCAAACATAGCAAGGGAAGATAAGAGTTATGGAATGTGTGATCTGTAAAAACGGTACGACTCGATCGAGTTTCGTAACTGTTACTTTAGAGAGAGATAATTGTATCGTGATTTTAAAACAAGTCCCCGCCGATATCTGTCAGAATTGCGGGGAGTATTATCTAAGCGAGTCGGTCACTGCGGAAGTTTTACAGAAGGCCGAGGATGCGGTGAATAAAGGATTTTCCTTGACAAATTGTTGTTGATTTTTTCAAAATATATAAAAAAATCACTAACTCAAATAGCAGAATATGCTGAAATGGGGTAAGCGATACTCACCCCATTTCAGTAACAAATCTACCCTTTTAGAGCCCTAAAACCGAACGTCCGACTGTCACCCATCCTCCGGGTACAACTTTACGAACAGTTTGGTCAATTTTTTTTAAGAACGATGGTGTAGAGATGCCAGTTAGTTTTTCAAACCAGCCTCCTCCTACTACATTTTCTACCTCGAATTGTGTCAGATACATAGATTCAACTTCGAGCGGTTGTAAATCATTTACTTTGATGTTAGCCATAATCGATTGGTCTCATGTTTGAGGTTTACTAAACACAATCATCCACGATACACATTCAAAACGCAAATACATTTTGAAATTTAATTAACTTATTTTTGTCTCGAATTTGATCGGCAAGAATACTGAGATCAGTTGTATTTTAAGGTTATTCTCTCAACAATGTAGAATAACCTTGATTATATTTTTTGAACTTAAATGATTGTTTTAAGTTCAATTAGTCTTTAAAAATATCTTGTTTTTTCTTGCAAGGTTCCATAGTATTAAATTCAGAGAAGTAGCTCGACAAGCCTGACAACTCTTGCCAAGACTTTTCTATTTATATAGTCAATTACGATCGCGATCGTGTTCCCTAACCAATTCGCTCGTAATTATCCATTGAACAAGCGGATAAAACTGATGAAATCTCTTCCGCACCAGACACCTACCCTTTGCCCTAGCGCGCGAGAAAATTCCCCGGATAGCGTAATTTTCGGGATCGCAGCGGGAACCGTTGAGGAACCCCGCGTCGCCTATCTCCCGGAAATCCAACCCGTCACCGCAGAAATTCTCGCACTCGCTCAACCCGTCACCCCCACCGAAGTCTTCCGCTTCGCCGCGTCCTGCGCGGAAAAAGAATGCGTTCATTTCGATGGGAAAGATTGTCGCCTCGCGCACCGGGTGGCACAGGGACTCGCAGAAGTAACCGATATCCTTCCCCCCTGTCGAATCCGGCAAAACTGTCGCTGGTGGTTACAGGAAGGAAAAGCCGCTTGTCTGCGCTGTCCGCAGGTTGTCACTGACAACTATAGTCCTTCCGAAATTTACGCGAAGGTTGCCGGGAGCATCTCACCTTTGTAACCCCTAAATCAGGTTTTTATGTCAAGCTATTTTGAAAGCCTTGCTAGAAACCAGTTTTAGGGATAAGTACAATTACTCACTTGCATAAATGAGATGCTCCCAGGTTGCCGAACCCGTTGTTCAGATAGCACAAAGTCAATCTACAAAAAATAGGGGTCTATCATGTCCGTTGAACAAACTAAAGCTTTTTATCAAAGAATTGCAACCGATAAAGATTTTCGTTCTCGGTTTCAAAATCTTGAAAATTGCGAAGAATTTTATAATCTGGTCAAAAAATCAGATTATGACTTTACAGAGCAGGAATTTGAAGCCTTTACTTGTCAACTTTTAGAAGCAGAATGCTTAAAAAATCAAGTTCAAGATTTAAACGAGCGTGAACTGGCTTCGATTCTAGGAGGGTTTTTAGAGAGAGCACCTATAAGACCCAAGTATGGCTCCGTGGTTTTGCCCACAAGACCACGACCCCCTTTGTGGGGAAAACCACCACTCTCAAAACCCTACCCTTTGCCCTAGCGCGCGAGAAAATTCCCCGGATAGCGTAATTTTCGGGATCGCGGCGGGAACCGTCGAGGAACCCCGCGTCGCCTATCTCCCAGAAATCCAACCCGTCACCCCAGAAATTCTCGCACTCGCTCAACCCGTCACCCCCACCGAAGTCTTCCGCTTCGCCGCGTCCTGCGCGGAAAAAGAATGCGTTCATTTCGATGGGAAAGATTGTCGCCTCGCGCGCCGGGTGGCACAGGGACTCGCAGAAGTAACCGATACCCTTCCTCCCTGTCGAATCCGGCAAAACTGTCGCTGGTGGTTACAGTGCGATCGCCGATCTGGTAGGTTGGGTTGACGCAAGGAAACCCAACAATTCCCCTAAAACTTACCGAAAACTCAATTAGGCAAAATCGTCTTACCACAGAAGTGATGCAAGAAACTCAGATAGAGTTTGTTCGCTCCTATATTGATGCGGGTGAGTGTGGACTGACCCTGCTAAATAGACCTCTCCAATAATTGTCAAAATAAGAGATGAAGCCCTGACTAAGAGCTTATCAAAAATCTTTTCTGGAGAGGTATAATAATGAAGAATCAACAGTTGGTAGCCACTAAGGCTGTTGATAAAGTGGATGATGTGACTAATGTGAATGACCCATATAATATTGCCAAACAAGGGGGTAAGCACTCTGGATTCTATAACGAATATGCCAAAAAGCCAGACTCTCAAATCCGAAAAGGAATTGAATCTATAAACAAGCAAATTTCTGAACATCAAAAAAAGATTGAAGCTCCCCAAAAATTTATACCTGATTTTGATAATCTTGATCCTAGACAGCAAAAAGCTCTTCCCGATAAATGGCAAAGTGGCATAAATCGGCAGAGCGAGCAAAAGACTATACTAGAAGGCCTACTCAAGGAGAGAGGGCTATGAATACAGAATCTGTTAACTTTATCAAAGATCATGCACTTATTCTCAAAGAAAAGTACAATGAATCCCTCGCAAAAATTAACGAAGCTGACATAAAAGGAGAGGACTCTTCTTTCTATAAAGGACAAAGCCTTGCTTATTATGATGCTCTTGATTTGATCAAGTCTCAGGTAGAAGCATTTGGTTACAACTCGAAGGAAGTCAACCTGGTTGTTCCTGAATTTGGCAAACAAGCAACTTAGCTATTAAGGTATCAGGTGCGATGCCGAAGGCACTGCGTAGCAGTACGCCTATCTTGCAAGGTTGGATTGACAACGGAAACCCAACATCATCCCCCTATTATTCTTCATGTTTTGTGTTGGGTTGCACTTCGTTTAACCCAACCTACGGATTATTTTACTGGGTTCTTCGTTACTTGGTATGGTTCGATCAGGGGGCATAAATCGGCTAAATCCTTATCTGGCAAGAGACTTAATTGATTAGCTCGTTCTAGATTGAAAACAATTGGCAAAAATCGAAGCAATGTCTTTCTATATAATGGTTTCATCCCTTATAACTCCCGGCCATTGCATAACACAAACCGAAGAACCTTTTACTGCAAATCGGTGTCGATTTGTTTAACGGCTGGGTGAAGGAGAAAATTCAGGAAATAGAATACGAGTTAAGTAATTAATCGTGGACGGGGTGGGTTATGCTCACCCCGCAAACATAGTAAGGGAAGATAAGAGTTATGGAATGTGTGATCTGTAAACACGGTACGACTCGATCGGGTTTCGTAACTGTTACTTTAGAGAGAGATAATTGTATCGTGATTTTAAAACAAGTCCCCGCCGATATCTGTCAGAATTGCGGGGAGTATTATCTAAGCGAGTCGGTCACTGCGGAAGTTTTACAGAAGGCCGAGG
>NZ_JADBUE010000357.1:0-9510 GCF_020245805.1 Microcystis sp. M179S2
GTGTAGGGTTTTACCGATTTTGAGGGGGTCAATTAGCTAATTTTCAGGGAAAAAGTCCCGGAATTTTACCCCCGATCACTCCCAGATCTGGCACTTTTTGAGGTCAAAAAAGTCTAAAAACCTTATCCAACAAGGTTTTTAGATTTATTCAGCAAACCCTAATTAACCAAAGAAAAATGTGTGTATCTAGTAACAATCTCATTGTGGATAAAACAAGTCTAAAACTTCCTCTGGTAAAGGTTCGTTGAAATCATCGGAGATGGTAAATTCTCCTCTAGCTAATCCTACCGGACGAGATCGATGAGATTGACTTAAAAATTGCCAAATTATCTTAATTTCATTTTCACTTAAAGGATTTGTATTGTCCATTTCTTGATTATTTTTAACTAAAAATTGCCATTTTTGTAATGCTTTTTCTGTTAGGTAATTGTCGGATTTGTTTGCTGCCTCTTGATGAGTTAACTTATCAATAAATTGCCCAACTAAATTAAGATTGTCTGCGGACAAAATTGCTAACTTCTCAGTTAATAACTGGCGTAATTCTACATCGTTCATGATTTTTTAACTATTAACTAAACATCGATTGTAGTCCCCAAAAAGGATAGATACACCCAGGTTAATTCCTAGAGGAGTAATTTCGGGGCTGTCAACCAGAATAACTGACACTTGCCTAGGGGATTTTCCTGATTGGGAACCTCTAGACCAATTATTCCCGCTTTTTTGACCGATAATTTTCCTTGAAACTTGCCCCAAACTAGCATTTCCGTCCAATAGCCTAAATCTGGTTCGTGGCCTACCATTGCGATCGCGTTTTCCTCTCGCTGATAGTCCGACTTTTGCCACCATTGCACCCAATCTTGAATATTGCCGTTGGGTGATAGGGGATTAAATTGCTCAATTTTACGGCTTAAACCCGCTTTTTGCAAAATTTCGGCGGTTTGCACGGCACGCACCAGGGGAGAAGTGAGAATTAGGTCAAATTTCACCCCCAACTGTCCTAATCTTTGGGCAATTTTAGCAGTTTTGGCCCTACCTTCCTCGGTTAAAGGACGTTCCCCATCGTTGAGATAATCCCCCGATTGTCCTGCTAATCCATGACGCACAAAATAAAGTTTCATATCAGTGTTAGGTCGGTCTTGGCAATGTTAACAGATAGCTGAGGTCTAATAGCTAGGTGCGAATTACCTTTTCATCGGGGTTAACTAGATGGGAAAGTTTCTGTTTAATTTGGGTGTCATACAGTTCCCACTTGAGTTTCGCATATTCGGCATTATTATTAAAACCACCGAGGAAACCGATCGGAATTTCAAAACCTCCGGCCATATAACGACCACCACCAAAAAAGCGACCTTGGTTATCCTGTCCGAAAGCTTCCTTGAGAAATTCATCGGGATCTAGGGTAATTTTACTGGTACGCATAGAACCAATGACTAACTCGATATCCTCATCTTCATCGTGAACGATACCATAAACTAAAGCCGTGTGAACATTTTCTTCTGTCACCAAAAAATCGGCAGCTTGGGGAATCGCATCCCGGTCATCATAACGCAAATAACCGACCCCGGCGATCGAATAATTATTTTTAATAATACGGTTTTTTAAGGCCCGTTCAATCACATCCATCACCCGTCGGGATCTGGCCGATTGCAGGACAGCGTTTAATAATTGGGCATCGTAGAAACGACTGAGATAACCAGCAGCAATAAATTCACACTCTTGCGCTTGCATTAAATTATTCGTATCCGATCGCAATCCGTGCATCAAAGCTGTGGCACACTTAACATGGACGGTATCGCTACTATTAAAATTCAGTAACCCTTTTTGGATATATTGGGTTAACATCGCCGCTGTTGCCCGCATTTGGGGACGAATATCGACAAATTCCGCGTCTAGATCCCCTTGGCGGGTATGATGATCGATCACGACAATAATGGGAATTTTTGCCTGTTTAACCAGAGTGGTTAACTGACTATTGGTTCCCTGACCATCGACAAAAACACAACCCTGATAAACCGAAAGATCTCTATCCTTGAGGGTATGGACTCCCCAACGTTTAGCCGGTAAACCCGTTAGTTTTACCAAAGCGACATTTTCCTGATGGGAGAGAGTACCCGCATAGACTATATCACAGTGAATATCGTACTGTTCGGCGATAATTTGATAGGCCCAGGCGCTAGAAAGGGCATCGGGATCCGGGAAATCCTGCATCACCACAATTTGATTTTCGCCCCGGTGATTTTCCAAAGTACGTCGCAGGCGATCGATTAGGGAAATAAGTAGGGTATCATTACTAACCGTGACTGGAGGAAGGGGACATACTGCCGACGCTTCCCCTACCACTACATCGGTTTCGAGGGACTTGGCAGGAACTAGACTCAGTAATTCAGCCATCATTTTTAGAAAAGTTCGCTTAAAAGTAGATTCAGTCAGGATTTTTTGAGTTAATTAATTCTAGACGATATCCTCGCTCGATCGGTTCATCTCAAATATTAAGCTTTTCTTGCCCCTAGCTCCCCACTGTCAGGCTATAACTCTAGTCTATCGAAAGACCTCTCCCGTCGCCCCCCGAAGTCGGCTGGGTTGGGGGTGAGGGCAATTAACCATCGCTGCCCCATTACTTGTGAAAAATGATATAACTGGACTTCCCCACTTCCCCACTTCCCACTCTCCGATACTTTTTAAACAGGATTTAGGAGCATCACCGTCCCTAAATATTTGCCCTGGTTTTTTCTAGTAAAGTTATACTATTAAGGAAGCCAAGACGAAATTCTAGGGTTAAGCAATGGTTAGACAACTCGACGACAGCCCGAAAACCGCAATCGTCTATCCCGATAGCGATGGTAAACCGATGGCCGATAATACAAGACAATTTCGCTGGATTACGACGATTAAATCGAATCTAGACTGGTTATTTGCCAATAATGCCGATGTTTTTGTCGCTGGCGATTTACTCTGGTATCCCGTGGAGGGAGATAATAAAACTCGGCAAGCACCCGATGTGATGGTAGCTTTTGGCAGACCCAAGGGAGAAAGAGGCTCCTATCAACAGTGGAAAGAGAACAATATCCCCCCGCAAGTGGTTTTTGAAATTCTCTCTCCGGGCAATACCCCAACGGAAATGACCAGAAAACTACTGTTTTATGACCGTTATGGCGTGGAAGAATACTACATTTATAATCCCGATAAAAATGATTTGGGCGGCTGTATTCGCCAAGAAAATCGGCTCGAAAGTCTAGAAAATCTCGATAATTGGGTAAGTCCTCGCTTGGGCATTCGTTTTCAATTAGCCCAACCAGAGTTACTGTTGTATTATCCCGATGGTCAACCTTTCACCAGTTACAACGAAGAACGACAACGGGCCGAAACGGAACGACAACGGGCCGAAACGGAAAGTCAACGGGCCGAAACGGAACGGCAACGGGCCGAAACGGAACGGCAACGGGCCGAAACGGAACGGCAACGGGCCGAACGATTGGCGGCAAAACTGCGGGAGTTAAATATTAATCCCGAAGAAACTTAAAAAAATTATCGATCGGCTCAATCGATCGAGATAGTCTCGCTACAATGAAAGTAGATAAATATCAAGTCCTCTAGCTAGAGTCGCAACAGTAAGCCCAGAAAAAATGCGCTAGGGCAGGGTTGACTAAATCGACGAAGCAATCGCTAAATAGGGGTAATTTCCGTCCACTTCTCCCCAATCCTGAACGGGAGAGGCAGAACCGAAGAATTTCTATAAAATTTCGGTAAGGGTGGAAAGATCAAGTAAGTTAGCGTTAGGGCTTAATCTTCGCCACGGAAAGTAGAACTATGACAGTTTGTGAATATCGGCCAGGTTTAGAAGGAATTCCCGCCGCCCAATCGAGTATCAGCTTTGTGGATGGGCAAAAGGGAATCTTAGAGTATCGGGGCATTCGGATTGAGGAACTCGCCGAAAAAAGTACCTTCCTCGAAACCGCCTATCTCCTTATCTGGGGTGTTCTGCCCACGGAGGCGGAACTGGAAGAATTTGCCGATGAAATCCGTTATCATCGACGCATCAAGTACCGTATCGAAGACATGATGAAATGCTTCCCCGAAAAAGGCCATCCCATGGATGCGCTACAAACTTCGGCGGCGGCTTTAGGGTTATACTATGCCCGTCGGGCTTTGGATAATCCCGAATATATCCGTCAGGCAGTAGTCCGGCTATTAGCGAAAATCCCCACCATGGTGGCGGCGTTTCAATTAATTCGCAAAGGTAATCATCCCATTCAGCCCAACGATAGTCTTGATTATGCGGCCAATTTCCTCTATATGTTGACGGAAAGACGACCAACGGATTTAGCGGCGAAAGTTTTCGATGTCTGTTTGACCCTCCACGCCGAACATACCATGAATGCCTCGACTTTTTCGGCCATGGTGACGGCTTCCACTTTAACCGACCCCTACGGTGTCATCGCTTCAGCAGTGGGAACTCTCGCCGGCCCCCTCCACGGTGGGGCAAACGAGGAAGTATTGTTAATGTTAGAGGAAATCGGTTCGGTGGCTAATGTTCGTCCCTATGTGGAAAAATGTATCGCCAATAAACAAAAAGTTATGGGTTTTGGACACCGGGTATATAAAGTTAAGGATCCCCGGGCGACGATTTTACAAAACCTTGCTGAACAATTATTCGCGGAATTAGGTTCCGATGAATACTACGATATCGCCCTAGAATTAGAACAAGCAGTGGTGGATATCTACGGCGAAAAAGGTATCTATGCTAATGTGGATTTCTATTCGGGATTGGTCTATCGGAAATTAGGCATCCCCAGTGATTTATTTACCCCGATTTTTGCCATCTCCCGGGTGGCTGGTTGGTTGGCCCACTGGAAAGAACAATTAAATGCTAACCGCATTTTCCGTCCTACCCAAATCTACACCGGAGAACACGAAGTCCCCTATACACCGATCGAACAACGTTCTTAGATTTTATCTCCCATTCTTAATGGAAACACGGTTTCTCGCCTTTGTCAATCTTTCCTAGGCGAGATTTTTTGTCTCATTTCCTGTTATATTGATGGGGCAAGGAAACAGTCCAGCGGCTTTCAGCTTGGTCAGTTTCGGTGTATATAGCAAGGCAAGGTCTTTACTTCTAGATAGTCGGACAGAAAAATATTAAAGATTATGGTGAAATTTTGGCAGGGATTAACGGTATTTTTAATTTCTTGTTTATTGCTGATTTCCCTAACTGCTTGTGGTAATCAAGTTAGACGCAATCAAGTGGTCATATCGGTATTAAGTGACCCAAAAACCTTTAATGCTGTTTTATCGGCCGAATCCCCGAATATTTTTGGTTTAACCTACGAAGGACTATTAACAGAAAATCCCATTACTGGCAAAAAAGAACCGGTCTTAGCAGAATCTTGGACAATTTCCGATGATAATTTGAGCATTATTTTTACTATCAGAGAGGGTTTAAAATGGTCGGATAGTCAACCCTTAACCGTTGATGACGTGGTTTTTACCTATAAAGAATTATATCTAAATCCTGATATTCCTAACAACTACCGCGATAGTTTAAGAATAGGATTAAAAAAAGAATTTCCAGTTATCACTAAACTAGATAATCGCAGAATCGAATTTAAACTCCCCGAACCTTTTGCTCCTTTTTTAGATGCTGTCAGTTCACCGATTTTACCTAAACACGCTTTAGAAAAAACTATTCAGAAAAAAAGCCCCGATGGTAGGTTAGAATTTCTCTCCACTTGGGGGTTAGATACTCCTCCCGATAAAATTGTTTTTAATGGTGCTTATAAACTAAAAGAATATATAACGGGACAAAGGATTATTTTTGAGAATAACCCTTACTATTGGAAAAAAGATGCCCAGGGACAACAATTACCTCATATAACTTCGGTAATTTGGGCAATTGTTGAATCGCAGGACACAACTTTACTACAATTTCGTTCGGGAAGTTTAGATTCTATTGGGGTAACTCCCGAATTTTTCTCCCTCTTAAAAACCGAAGAAGAAAGAGGAAATTTCACTATTTTTAACGGCGGACCTGCCTACGGAACCCAATTTATCGGTTTTAATCTCAATCAAGGAAAACGCGACGGAAAACCCCTAGTAGATCCGATTAAATCCCGTTGGTTTAATAACTTAAATTTCCGCCAAGCTATTGCCTACGGCATTAATCGTCAAAGAATGATTGATGATATCTATCGAGGATTGGGACAAGAACAAAATTCTTTTCTTTCTATCCAATCGCCTTTTTACGATAAAACCCTGAAAGGTTACGATTATAATCCCGAAAAAGCCAAAGAATTATTATTAGAGGCGGGATTTAAGTATAATAGTGATAATCTCCTAGTCGATATCGATAATAATCCCGTTAGATTTAACCTGATTACTAATGCGGGTAACAAAATCCGGGAAGCAATTGGCGCACAAATTAAAAATGATTTAGCCGCAATAGGAATTCAAGTGGATTTTCAAGCGATCGCTTTTAGTAATTTAGTTGATAAACTGAGTAATAGTCTAGATTGGGAGGCCCATATTTTAGGTTTTACCGGTGATAACGAACCCCACGCCCCTAATATTTGGTATGTAGATGGAAATCTCCACGCTTTTAACCAACAACCTCAACCCGGCAGCCCGCCGATTCAAGGCTGGCAAGCGGCGGATTGGGAGAAAAAAATCGCCGATTTATACGTCAAAGGTTCCCAAGAATTAGACTTTGAGAAGCGCAAAGTTATCTATAATGAAATTCAACAACTTCAACAGGAATACGTCCCGTTTATTTATCTAGTTAATCCCCTCGCTTTGGGGGCTGTGCGTAACTGCTTTGAAGGAATACAATTCTCCGCCTTGGGTGGTGCATTCTGGAATCTAGAAGAATTAAAGAAAACCTGTGGAGGTGTTTAATGACTCATTTTGGTTTACTCTGTCCTACAACTTCTGGACATATTTATTCTCTCCTACCTTTAGGAAAAGAGTTACAAAAACGCGGTCATAAAGTTACCTGTTTTCTAACTCTTGATGGTGAAGAAATGGTGCAAGCAGCCGGCTTAGATTTTCAGGCAATTGCACCTGACAAATATCCGAAAGGCACATCAGCCAAAAATTTAGCCGAAATTGGTCAATTACGGGGAACAGCCGCCGTCCGTCGCACGGTACAATTAGTAAGTGATTCTACCGCTGCCCTCTTTGAAACTATCCCTCAAGAGATGCGTCGCTTGGGAATTGATGCCCTAATTGTCGATCAAGTCTCCGCCTCAGGGGGTACAATCGCAGAAAAATTGGCTATTCCCTTTATCAGTTTTTGTTCGGCATTGGTTTTAAATCGCGATCCGCTTATTCCGCCCTTTATGACCAGTTGGGACTATAATCCCTCATTTATCGGGGTTATTCGCAATAAACTTGGCTATAAACTCCTTGACTCTCTGACTCGTCCTCTGAATGAGTTAATCAACCGGCAGCGTCAAGAATGGGGGTTAATTCCCTATCAAAACATCAATCAACGCTATTCACCCATCGCCCAAATTAGCCAACAACCCGCCGAATTCGAGTTTCCTCGGCCAAATTTACCCGCTCACTTTCACTTTACCGGTCCCTTTCACGATTCCTCCACCAGAAAAACGATTCCTTTTCCCTACGAAAAATTAACCGGACAACCCTTGATTTATGCTTCCCTCGGTACAATTCAAAATCGCCTACAATCGGCCTTTAATGCGATCGCCGAAGCCTGTGCCGATTTGCCGGTACAATTAGTTTTATCCTTGGGCAACACCGACTCTAACATTCAAATAACAACCAAAAACGCCCTAGTTGTTCCCTACGCTCCCCAATTAGAGCTTTTAACCAGAGCCTCTCTTACTATCACCCACGCAGGCTTAAATACTACCCTAGAATCCCTAGCGCAAGCTGTACCGATGGTGGCCATTCCCATCGCTAACGACCAACCGGGGGTATCTGCTCGGATAAAATGGTCGGGGACAGGGGAAGTGATTCCGATTTCCCGTCTAGAAGTTCCCCGTTTACGAGGGGCAATTGAAAAGGTGTTATCCGTCCCCAGTTACCGAGAAAATGCCCTGAGAATGCAAAAAGCGCTACAGAAGACTGGAGGAGTGAAAATGGCCGCCGATATCGTCGAAAAAGCCATTTCTACCGGCCAACCCGTCCTATCGGTATAATAGCTATGCTTGCATTAGGGAACGCACCCTACCAGAGCGGCGTACTGCTACGCAGTGCCTTCGGCATCGCACTACGGCTAGAGAAAAAAGAGGTGCGTTACATTTCATTAACGCACCCTACCAGAGCTGCATCATAACCGATAGTGTCTGCCGCCGTTCCCTGTACACGCACTTGTTAGGCATCGGATTGGCTAGAGTGTATAAACTGGTGAAAGTCTGGTGATTTAATGAATTCTTGAAGGTCTTTTATTCCCTCTATACATGAGGTTAGCATCCACCCAATATCTTCAAGATGAGCTAATAATCGAGGGTTTTGTTCATCTAAAAGACTGATTAACTTGTAATAGTCTTCTATAGAGCTAGTATCGAGTGGCGCTAAATATTCATGAATCAAATTGTTTCGTTCCACCACAATGTCTGAGAGAGCCTGTTTCTGAGCATTTAAGAAATCTGAGTCACTATAGGTAACCTTAAATAGTTGAGGTTTAGACTGACTATCATCCACCAGCACAGTGTCATGGAATTTCCCAACTAGCATACCTAATGTGTCCTTACGAAATCTCTCATAATTGTCAACGAACCGGTTACGAGTTGATGTTGATAATCCCTCGATCTGAGTCACTGAAAGTAGATACTTTAAAGTACCTTCAATCTTTGAAAAATTAACTATATTTCTACCCAGCTTTCTTAGTGCTTCAGTCCTAACTACTTCAATATCTATCGGTTCATCCATGATTAATGGTAAATCGAGATCTCTGACGTTGTTGGTTGCAATATCCTCTTCCGCCTGAGCGCTGAGGCGATCTAATTTTCCCGATGCTAGG
The DNA here is from genome assembly GCF_020245805.1 of Microcystis sp. M179S2. Taxonomy (NCBI): domain Bacteria; kingdom Bacillati; phylum Cyanobacteriota; class Cyanophyceae; order Chroococcales; family Microcystaceae; genus Microcystis; species Microcystis sp. M179S2. The sequence continues at coordinate 8,981 of NZ_JADBUE010000357.1, forward strand.
TCCGCTTCAATTTGTCTATCCCACATCTCATCAAGATAGTCTTGAAGCCAGTTTGCCAGAGAGCGGACTTCACTTTCTGGCAGTTGCTTAATAGCCGACTCAACTTCTAAGCGATTAGTCATATAACAGGTCAGATTTGAAGATCACACCCATTTTATCGCTAATTAGGGTTTGCTGTTAAGTAGTCGTGCAAAATTAATTTCCTAGTCGAGACAGGAGACTCCGAGACAGGAGACAGGAGACGGGAGACGGGAGACGGGAGACAGCTATTAGGGATCGGATTTGAGTTTTCAGTTCACTGTTTCCTCACACCAGAAGTCTGACGGAGTAGTGGCTTAGATGTGTAATTAATTTTGCTTAGGTACTTATAACCCCGTCCATGGACTAACACAAACCGAAGAACTATAAAAGACCTCTTGCAAAAGTCTTAAGTCGATCCTTGTACAGCAACATTTTTGAAGATTATCAACTACTAATAAATAATTAACTGAAAGTCCCTCCCATTATTGTTTCTATCGTTTGTTTTCGGA
>NZ_JADBUE010000358.1:0-14041 GCF_020245805.1 Microcystis sp. M179S2
AGACTGATATTTGAGTAAGCCAGACAGGAGCCAGAAAAAGATATTTATCAGAAAAGTCATGATCAAGCTAGAGGTTTAAAGACTGAGCGGGTTCCAATTATTTTTATTCATAAATATTTTACACAATTCATACCAGGTAAGCAAGAGGGCTACGCCACTACTACCAAATCATTACCCCCGAAAAACTTTTTCAGCAGACCCTAATTAGGGGTTGCTGAGCAGCATTTTGGGCGAACCCATCAGCCGGACCCGGATCACTTCCCCTCACCACCCCCGCCAAGATGACCGACTTATTTCTTTAATTTCTGTAATTTTTGGCTTTCACGGGGAAAACTAAAATTAAAATAGGGGGGAGTGCCTTAAAATTGCTGTTTTGACGTATAATCACCTCAATAAAATTTAGAAGCTCCTAGAGTTGATAGTTTTAAACATTTCTGAGAGGAAAATGTATTTATTATGAGTTCAATTATTGAAATCGGCGACCAAAAAATTAACCAGTCACAGGTCTTGCCTCTTTTGGCAAAATATGGTATGTTACCCCAGTTAATCCGGGAAGTAATTATCGAGCAAGCGATCGCCAATATCACCTGCAATCCCGAAGAAAGAAACGCCGCCTATTCCCGTTTCTATCAAAATAATCAAATTGCCAACGATGAACAAATGAAATCCTGGTTACGACAAAACGGGATGGATTCCGAACAACTAGAATATCTAATTCTGCGGGACATTAAATTGGAAACATTTAAACAGGAGACTTGGGATAACAAAGTAGAATCCTACTTCTTGCAAGTCAAAAATCAATTGGATAAGGTGGTTTATTCGCTGATTCGGACAAAAAATATCGGCATTGCCCAGGAAATATTTTTCCGGATACAGGATCGAGAAAATAGCTTCGCTGAACTAGCCAAAAAATACTCCCAAGGCTCAGAAGCGGAAACCGGAGGACTAATCGGACCGGTGGAACTGAGCGCCCCCCATCCCCAGATCGGGCAAATTCTCAAGGCAAGTAAACCGGGACAACTGTGGCCACCGACGCAAGTGGGAGAATGGGTGGTGATTGTGCGGCTGGAAAAATACTTATCCTGTGAACTGGATCCTCCCACCCGTCAACGCTTACGCAATGATTTATTCCAACAATGGTTAACGGCTCAAATGCAAACAGTGAAATTTATCTCCGAATCAAACCCAGTCAATAGCGAGCAGGGATCGATTATATAGCATTTCCTTGCAACACTGGGTAAACCTAGTCTTTTCGCCTAATTATTTGCCAACCTAGTCAATTTTCGCCTAGCCAATGAGTTATACCACTTTAGATTTTACCGCCTTTCTGGAGACCGTACAGCCCTTCGATCGCCTGCCCGTCGAGGTTAGACGTTCCCTCGGTCAGAAATTACAACCCCTTCGCTATGAGATGGGCAATGCGATCCTCAAGTGCGACCGCTTACCCTCCCACCTCGTCCTTCTCTACGAGGGAGAGGGCAGACTTTTGGGTTACGATGCTAGGGTAAACAATCCGCTGCCGGTCACTTTGGCTAAATTACAGCCGGGGGATTTATTCGGGTGGATCAGTCTTCTGCGCGCTACCCCCTGTGAAACGGTGATCGCTTCTTCGGAAGTCACGATCTGTTTAACCTTAAAACAAGAGGATTTTTGGTCTTTAATCAATAATTACCCCGAATTTAAGGAACATTTCTTTAAAGAAACCTCGATCGCTGAAGTTTATGCTCTCCTAGGCTCCTATCTTAATCAACAGGCCTGGGGTGGGGGGGACCTGAAAGAAATTGCTCAGGCTCTTTTAAACAAAGCTTGTGTGTCCTACAACCAGATTAACGATGATTATCTCTGGTTAGTCAGCGAAAATAGCGATAATTATCCTACTGGCACAGTTATCACCCAGAACAATCCGACTAACACCCGCTTATTAGGTCTTTCCTCCGACCAGTTAGAAGAATTCCTGACAGTTGCCACCGAAGCGACCGCGGAAACAGAAACGGATGATATCCTAGAAACCCAAGTCATCAAGGGAAATAAACCCACCCAGGTATTAGATATCCCTCAAGGCAAAATAAGCGACATCACCAGCGATATCGCCATTGAAAAAACTGTCGAGAAAAACCGCAAGTCATATCCTTTTTTCGGGGGAAAAACGGAACTAGAGGCGGTGAGTGCCTGTTTTCAGATGCTCTGCAAATATTTTAATATCCCCTTTCGCAAGGACGTGATCCAACGCATCCTAGGGGATCAACTGCAAAGAACCGGCAGCCTTTCCCTGCCCCTGTGTGGGGCTGTAGCCGAGGTAGTGGGACTCCATAGCCAATTAGTACCCCTAAATGCTTCTTCCTTGCCCAATATCAACCCTCCTGCCCTAATTCGCTGGCAAGACAGCATCGTTATCCTCTACGAAATTAATCAACGGGAAACCACGATCGCTGTTCCCCAAAGGGGGATAATTAAACGCAAAACCAGCGAATTTCTGGAATCTTGGGGCGAAAAAGGGGAAGTGATTCTGCTTAAACCCACCAAACACACCCAGCAACAGCGTTTTGGCTTATCATGGTTTTGGCCTTCTGTCAAGAAACATAAACGAGTCTTAATAGAAGTTTTTATCGCTTCTTTCTTCGTGCAGTTATTTGCCCTGGCCAATCCCTTGATGATTCAGGTGATCATCGATAAAGTGATCGTGCAGAATAGCCCGGAAACCTTGAATACCCTCGGGGTTTTCCTGTTAGTAATTGCCGTTTTTGAGGGAATTTTAACCTTTTTGAGAACATCCCTTTTTGTCGATACCACTAACCGCATCGACATGACCCTCGGTTCAGAAATTATCGATCACCTGCTGCGCTTACCCCTGAAATACTTTGAACGGCGGCCAGTGGGGGAAATTTCGACAAGAATCAACGAATTAGAGAATATTCGGCAATTTTTAACAGGTACAGCCCTAACGGTGGTATTAGATGCCATTTTCTCGGTTATATACATCGTGGTTATGTTGATCTATAGCCCGATTTTAACCTTCTGGGCCCTGGGAGTCGTGCCGATTTTAGTTCTCTCCACAGCTATTTTCGCACCGATCGTGCGGCGACAACTGCGAGCAAAAGCCGAACGAAACGCCGAAACCCAATCCTATCTCGTGGAGGTAATGACAGGAATTCAAACGGTGAAAGCACAGAATATCGAATTGCGTTCCCGTTGGCAGTGGCAAGAACGTTATGCGCGCTATGTGGCCGAAGGTTTTCAAACGGTAATGACCTCAACTTTGGCCGGTTCCTTTAGTCACTTCTTTAACCAATTATCGGGTTTATTAGTGCTTTGGGTGGGAGCAGCCCTGGTTTTAGACGGACAACTCACTCTTGGTCAATTAATCGCCTTCCGGATTATCGCTTCCTACGTTACCTCGCCGATTCTGCGTTTGACCCAACTCTGGCAAAACTTCCAAGAAACCGGCTTATCCCTGGAAAGATTAGCCGATATCGTCGATACTCCCCAAGAAGCGGAACTTGATCGCCAAAATATCCCCATGCCCTTAATTAAAGGCACTGTCACCTACGAAAACCTCGCTTTCCGCTTCAATCCCCACGGACCCCTGCAACTATACAACGTCAATTTAGAATTCCCCGCCGGTACTTTTGTCGCTTTGGTGGGGGAAAGTGGCGCCGGGAAAAGTACCATTACTAAATTGTTAGCCCGTCTCTACGAACCAGAATCGGGAAGGATTCTCATCGATGGCTACGATATCAACAAAGTGGAACTCTATTCCCTCCGTCGTCAAATCGGCATGGTTCCCCAAGAAACCCTATTATTTGACGGTACGGTACAGGAAAATATCGCCCTGACTAACCCCGATGCGACTGTGGAGGAAATTGTCTCGGCAGCGAAAACGGCGGCGGCCCACGAATTTATTATGACCCTGCCCAATGGCTATAATACCCGTGTCGGTGAACGGGGGGCATCCCTATCGGGGGGACAACGACAACGGGTTGCGATCGCTCGTTCCGTCCTGCAAAGACCGCAAATTCTCATTCTTGATGAGGCCACCAGCGCCCTCGACTATAACACCGAACGGCAAGTGTGTCTGAATCTCAAAGAAGCTTTCAAAGATCATACGGTCTTCTTTATTACCCATCGTTTAGCTTCGATCAAATCCGCCGATATTATTGTCATGATGGATAAAGGGACAGTAGCGGAGGAAGGCACCCACGAGGAATTAATGGCCAGAAAAGGCCTTTACTATACCCTCTATAAACAACAGGATTCGCAAATCTAGTCAGTCGGGAGACAGGGATTAGGTGATAGGGGATAGGGAAATGGGGAAATGGGGAAATGGGGAAATGGGGAAGTTTCAACTAATACCCCAAAACCCCCCGCAACGCGCACGCAGTGACCACCCCACACCCCACACCCAACACCCTACCCCCACGAAAAACTTTTTCAGCAAACCCTAAATATAGGAGAATCTTCATGAACGGTAATTCTAACAACGGTCAAAACGGCAACGGCAATGGCAACGGCAACGGCAAAGGTAAAAGCGATGAACTGACCCAAGCGGGTAAAAACGTGGCTACTACCACGAAAAATAAAAGTATTACCCCTTCTTTACCCACTTTCAGCCCACCAGAACAATCGGTGATCCTGAAACAATCGCCCATTTGGTCGCGGACGATTATCTGGACATTAATGAGTGTCACCACTGCCGCTTTAATTTGGTCAGCACTCGCCAAAATCGAGCAGGTGGTCGGCGCTCAAGGACAACTTAAACCCCAGGGGAAAGTGCAAGAAGTACAAGCACCGGTGAATGGGGTAGTACAGGAAGTTAAAGTTAAAGACGGCGATCGAGTTAACAAAGGTGATGTACTGGTTTTAATGGATTCCAGTGCCTCGCAAGTGCAGTTAGAATCCTTGAGAACAATTCGCACCACTGCCGAGAAGGAAAATCAATTCTATCGTCTCCTAATGGCGCAGGATCTGACACCGGCACAAGTGGAGAGTTCGATCGCTCAATTAAAATTACCGAGTGAAATCGCCGATTTAGCCCGTAATCGTGCCGCTTTAGTGGCGGAAAATCAACTTTATCAAGCACAGGTCAGTGAAGGTGCTTCTAGCTCTGCTTTACAAGGGGAGCAATTAGCCCGTCTAGCGGCTGCCCGACGGGAGGCTAATTCTCGACAAGCGGCCGCTAGATTGGAAATGGAACAATTAGAAAAACAATTGGCCCAAACCAGGGTACAGTTGGCCGATGCCCGCTCGCAATTAATCAAAGATCGCTTAGTCTTAGAAGAAATTAAGACTCGTAATGCCAATTCGATGAAACAGGGCCAAGAAAGCTTGGATATCGAGCGTAATATTCTTAACGATATTGAACCCTTGGCAGAAGAAGGGGCGGTCGCCCGTTATCAGATTAATAAACAAAAACAATCGGTAACTGATCGCCAGAATGAATTACAGCAGCAAGAGGCTAACGGCGAAATCGATCGAGAAAAACAAGAGAAAGAAGTACAAACCCGCATCGCCGAAATTTCCCGCCTGGAACAGGAAGAAAAGCGTTATTCCCTGTTGATCTCCCAAGCGGGAGAAAAGCTGATTAACACCACGGTAATCACGGAAAAAGATGTGCGCGATAAAATGGCGGACAATTACAAACGGATCGCTGAAATCGATAGTCAGATCAGTCGCATTATCATTGATAACAACAAGCGCATTGCTGAGTTAGATAGTCAAATTAGTCAAGCACAACAGACGATTAAATATCAAAAAATTACCGCCCCGATCGATGGTGTGGTCTTTGATCTCAAGGCGCGGCCTGGGTTTGTTCCCCAACCGAGTCAAGCGGAAGCATTATTAAAACTTGTTCCCGATGGCTGTCCCACCCAGATCAAAGATGCCGCTAAAGGTTGTTTAGTGGCAGAGGTGGACGTGACTAACCAAGACATCGGTTTTGTGCGCGTGGGACAAAAGACCGATATTCGCATTGATTCCTTTTCCTACAGTGAATACGGCGATATTAAGGGAGAAGTAATCTCGATCGGTTCCGATGCTTTACCTCCCGACGAAAATCACCGTTTTTATCGGTTCCCTGTCCGGGTAAGCTTGAACAGTCAAGAGTTAGTTTTGAAAGATAAATCCACTCTGCCGCTGCAATCGGGGATGTCCGTGAGCGTTAACATCAAAGTCAATGAAAATCGCACTGTTTTGGGACTATTTACCGATATGTTCAATAAACAGGTGGATACTCTCAAACAAGTCCGTTAAGCGAAAAAATTCGGGGGTAGATCCTGCCAACGGCCTGATCCGATCGCACTAATCGCTTCCGAGAGGTTAACTGCACCGGTATAAAGGGCGCGGCCCACGATTACTCCCGTTACTCCTAAAGGTTCCAAAGACAATAAACTCAGTAGGTCCGTCAGGGAACTAATGCCCCCAGAGGCGATCACGGGAATTTCGACAGATTCGGCTAATTCTCGCAAAGCGGCGAGATTAGGGCCGGAAAGGGTGCCATCTCGATGAATATCAGTGTATATAATCGTACTGGCTCCTCTTTTTGCCATATCTTGACCAAGAGCGATCGCATCTACCGCAGAAGTTTCTAACCAACCCCGGGTGGCTACTTTGCCATCGCGAGCATCAATACCGACGATTATTTGCCCCGGAAAGCTTTGACAAAGTTCGCTGACTAATTCGGGCTTTTCTACGGCTACTGTCCCGACAATCGCCTTTTCTACCCCGATTTTTAGGAGATTACTCACCGTTTCTAGATCTCGCAGTCCACCCCCCACCTGTACGGGAATGGCAATATCATTAAGAATTGTTTCAATAGTTGACAAATTAACCGATTTACCCTCTTTGGCTCCATCCAAATCAACTAAATGTAATCTGGTTGCCCCCTGATTGACCCATTCTCGCGCCACTATTGCGGGATTATCGTTAAAAACCTGCGATTGTTGGTAATCTCCCTGATAAAGTCGCACACATTTGCCATCGAGAATATCAATAGCGGGGATAACTTCCATGTTTTTCTCAATATCTAACTAAGGAGCGTTTTTTATTATATAGTACCAGCCGTCAGCCCTGAATCAGTGATCAGTGATCAGTGATCAGTTTTGAGTCTGACAGGGGAACAAACCCTCTCAAAGCATTGTCCACAAAGGTTTTGAGGCTCCTCAGTTACAAACAGATACATCGCTTTCAGCCAAAAAGCTAAGGAGAGAATCAGGGATTTAGGCGAGCTTACTAGAAATCTTTGTCAACAACGGGGGGTGAGCTGCATCGAACTTTTTCGCTCGAACACCCCAAAAAGCCTGTGCTGTAAGGAGTTCAGCCAGCTTGTCCCCCTGTCAGGTTTTGAGTATTAAGTGAGCAGTATGTATTAAGTGTGCATCATCAAATGGCAGTAACAGTGCTGTCTTTTCACTGATTACTGTTTACTGATCACTGATTACTGATTGATTATCGATTCCTAGGGGAAAAAATTCTTCTAGAATGATAAGTACATATACGAGAGGAATTATACTTATGTCTGCTGGGAAGTTTCAAACAGCCGCTTCATTATCCGATCGAGAGCTAGAAATACTCGATTTAGTGGCTAATGGTTTAACTAATCAAGAAATCTCGGAAAAGCTAGAGATTAGTAAGCGTACCGTTGATAATCATATTAGTAATATCTTGACAAAAACAAAAACCGATAATCGAGTGGAATTGGTGCGTTGGGCATTGCATTGGGGTAAAGTTTGTCTTGATGATATTAATTGTTGTATCCTTCCTTCCCCAGCGCCGACTGATGATCAGGTTTCCTAAACTTCTGGGACTTTTGCTTGCGGTTAATATCATCAGTCTGGGGGGATGTAGTGATGCGGGTTTTGTCACCCCTCCCCAACAGCTTTTAGGAAATACTTTAAATACCCCTTCCTCTGAAGATAATCCCCGTTTTAACTACGATGGTCGTTATCTGGTTTTTGCCTCCGATCGCAGGGGTCAACGAACGATTTATTTATTCGATCGAGTGGCTAATCGTTTAGTTCCCCTACCGGGGTTAAATCAAGCAAAAACCTATCAAGATCAACCGGATATTAGTGCCGATGGTCGCTATATTGTTTATGTGTCGGAACAGTCCGGTAAACCCGATATATATATTTATGATCGACAAACCCTGCAAGCAAAAAATATCACCGAAAATATTTTAGGAGAAGTGCGTCGTCCGACGATTAGTGGTAACGGTCGTTTTATTGCTTTTGAAAGTAATCGTTTCGGTCAATGGAATCTGGAAATATTCGATCGAGGTGGCGAAATTTCTCCTTCTTTACCCCCGATCAATTCTTCCCCGTCCCGATAGTATTGGGGGAGAAGGGAGAAGGGTGTGGGGTGTGGGAAGATGGGAGATGGGAGAGGAGAATATCCACACGCCCCGGAATCCCTCCACGCTTACTTTTTGCTCCGTCTCGACTCTTTCTTTTTCCTCGTCCAGCCGCGTAGGTATTCTTGATACTTTCCACAGTCAAGGGTAGTTATGATCGATCATTCATTTGATAGATGGTTTCGTGACTGAGAGATTCTTGACTGGCTCTTTTCAGACGACCTGCTATTTGTTCGGGACTATGATAATCTTTCAGTCCTTTTTTCACCAACTCTAAGGCCGACTCGCTGACATTTTTAAAGGGTTGTTTGGCATTTTTTCGGCGCGTCTCGCTTTCAGCTTGTGCTGTGTCAGGTAGATAGCAGCCGAGGGAACTTTGATTCCTTCTTAATTCTCGTGATATCGTGCTTTGATGACATCCGAGCCAGACGGCCATTTGCCGTTGAGATAAATTTCCCTCTTGACTAAGTTGGTAGAGCAAGTTTCTTGGTTCTACGTTAAGATGTTTTCGGCTCATTTTTGGGTCTGATTTGTTGTTGTTAATGATCAGACAGTACCTGATGAGCCTTTCTTTGTCAACTCTTGAGGTTGATGCGTTTCATTTTTGAATTGGCGGAGCCTTTCTTTGTCAACTCTTGAGGTTGATGCGTTTCATTTTTGAATTGACGATTTTTATGACAGAAAACAATGTAGTGCTATACGTTCTTTAAGCATTGAAACAGGAGGGTATTGAACATATTTTCTTGGTTCCTGGCAGCAGTATTGACCCTTTCGTCGAGCATTGTCCGAACAACATGACGGCAGTTGTGGCGGCTTATGAAGGAGGGGTGGCTTTTATAGCTGACGGTTATGCCAGAGCGAGGCAAGGATTTGGTGTTTGTATTGGACTCGGTGGGCCAGGTGTGACCAACAGGGTGACGGCGATCGCAGCTGCGTTGACCAATAACTAGCTAGGGGACGAATTTACCGAAAAATTGGGTTTAAAGCCGCGCCCTTTTAGGGCGACTTGATAGGATGTATGCTATTAAGAATAGGGGGCCGGGTAAGCAACCGCTTAAAAAACCCAGTCATCAACCGATGAACGCACCTTAAAAACTAGAGTTATGGGGTTCTATAGGGAAATGATCCTATAGGTAAAAATTCTCAGCACCAAGTACCAGAGAAACCAAGTATTTTAGAGGTTTTGAACTGTATCGTAGGGGATCCCGAAAACAGGCTTCTGTAAGGTCGCGAAAGTCTGAGGAGAGAACCACCTCTGAGTTGGATTTCGCCAGGAATCTAATTCAAGTGGACTCGTTGAGCCATAAATTCACAGCAGTGATGCGAGAAGAATCCACGTCCGTTTACGGCGTGGGGTATGTCAAAACCACAAGACACCACCTTGGCAATAAAGTGTATAAGTTAATTTGGGCTGCAACTATAGGATAATTAGTTTGATCGGAAAATATGCCTAAGACTGTACAATTTACTTGACTTGTACTCAGCCTAAAACGTAGGTTGGGTTGAAGCATGGAACCCAACGCCCGCATGGGTTACGCTACCGCTAACCCATCCGACAAATAATTGTGCCTCCCTACTTATTTTCTAGATATAGGTTTAAAAAAAGAGAAAATTACTTTTTTTTTAAACTTATTTAATGCCTCTGGCTATTTGATACCCCCTAAAGATATACTTTGGAGAAATTTTATGAAAGGAAAAAAAGTTCTCACGGTCGTTTTTGCAACTACGAAGCATATCCCTGCGAATGAGGTTACTGTTTCTTGTGAAGAATCGTTGTCTTCAAAGAGACCAATCAGGGGGGAGTATACTAACCATGAATGGCAGTACCGCATTTCTTTACCTTCGGATGCGGATAAGGCTACTCTTTGCTTCCATGTTAATGAGGATATTACGATGGAGCAGAATCCGATTGTCGTTTCTTACGATAATTCGCAAAAAGTCAAGTTTACGGATCAAAATATTTCATTTCCCAGCTATAAAAAGAGGTATCTCCACGCTGTCGAAAACTTACTTAATGAAGAAACAGACTTTTCCCGTCGATATGTGCCTAGCAATTTAGATACCGATCAGAAATATGATGTCATCGTCATTGGTTCTGGGATGGGGGGTGGAATCGTTGCCGATCAACTATCGGATTTTGGCTTGTCAGTCCTCGTATTAGAAGCTGGATCAGTTCATTTACCTTCTCATATTGGCAATACACCTATTCCCGCTTCGGAGGTGGATGTCAGAAAATCGGTAGCATACGACAACGCACCAGGATCAGTACTGAAAAAAGATGTACACCTGAACTTGGGAGGGCGATCGATATATTGGTCAGCTCTGATTCCCCGGATGAACAAATGGGACTTTGAACAGTGGGATAAAGAGATTGTTGACTACCTAAAACTGGGTGGATATATAAAAGCGGAAAGGCTTTTCCGAAAGAGAACTGAATACAACAACTACGAAAAAGTCTTTCGGGCTCGTCTGGAAGAGGAACTGCCAGATTATGATGTGCAGCACCTACCTCGAAGTTTCCATCAAGAAATGTCATGGATTACAAAGCGTCAAGGTAATCCAGATGAGCGCCCAAGGGGTTACTTCTCCACCGCAGCTCTATTACTCAACTCTGTCAGTTATCCAAAGATGAAGACTGGCGGAGAAAATATTACCATCAATCTCAATCACTTAGTTACCCACCTTGAATGGGAAGGACACAGGGTAACTAAGGTATGTTGTGAAGATCTCATCAATCACTGCAAACGAAGCTATCGAGGAAAGGTCATTGTTTTAGCGGCTGGAGCCACAGAAAGTCCCTGTATTGCTCTTAAAAGTGATCTGTCCGATAAAAGCGGAAAAATCGGTATTGGTCTTACTGATCACCAGGCAGCAGAACAATCTTTTGTCATCCCACAGATGGGAATGAAGACATTGATCACTGCAAAAGACCAAGTTAAAATTCTTATTCTGCCCAACCATGACTTAGAAAAGGAAAATAATCATTTTAGTTGTGAGCTTGCGATTAACCCTCGGATTTGGGAGCCTCGCTATGAGGATGATGATTTATTCCGAGAGGAGTTTGAAAATGATGATCGCATTACTGCTAAAATCAAGTTTCTTTTTCCCAGAAAGCTGAACGATTCTAACTGGGTCAAGCTTGGTGATATTCGCCCCAAGGTCTATGTAGCACCGATGGAGGATCGTCCCCTAGAAGTGGAAGCAAATGCCTTGAAGAAAAAAGTGTTTGAATTTTTGGGCGTTGATCTCTCTGAGGTAGAAAAGCCTCTTCAATATCGAGAAGAATCCGAGACCTACCACACTGGTGGCTCTCTACGGCTAGGGAAACTCGGCGAAAGTGTTGTTGATAAGCACCTAAAATTTCACGAGTATGATAATCTGTACTGCTGTGATCTGTCGGTCTTCCCGCACATTCCCACAGCAAATCCTTCGCTTACGTTGGGTGCTCTAGCCCTCAGACTGGCCGAGCATATCAATGAAGTGCATAAGTCAAAATAGCTTACAACTATTTAGAATCAGCAAGGTTAGCCTAATCATAGATATCCTGTTGCTAAAAATAGATAAGGAACAATATTCATCAATCTTGAGGTAATTCCTAATGAAATTTGCCGATCAGAATCTAGCCAAACCGCGACCAGGTAGTCTAAACGATTTTTCTTTACCTCGCCGTGAGAGTTATTACCCTTCCTCTGCGGATTGGAGAAATGAAGTGCTTTATTTTCTCTTGCCTGATCGTTTTAGTGATGGGAAAGAAAACACACGTCCTCTGCTGAATCGTCAACAACTGAATCAGTCTCGACCTAATCTGCCAAATGGACAGTCTTGGCGATTTGATAAATGGGCAGAGTCAGGCGGCGATCGCTGGCAGGGAGGAACGCTTAAAGGATTAGAGTCGAAGCTAGATTATCTAAACCAACTAGGGGTAACAACAATCTGGATAGGACCCATCTTTCAGCAACGGGGTCACTTGAATACCTATCACGGTTATGGTATTCAGGATTTTTTAGAGGTTGATCCTCGCTTTGGGACTCGCCAGGAGCTGGTTGGTCTGGTCAATCAAGCCCACAAGAAGGGATTACGCATTATCCTCGATATCATTTTTAACCATTCCGGATATAACTGGGACTATGCTCCGGGTACTCCTAGGGGAGAACAGAAACCTCCCTATACGTCGAGTTGGTATCAGTTTGGCTCATGGCTAGGTGATCAGGGACAAATCATTGCAGGGAAGCCTCGAACTAACGCGGACGGGGTTTGGCCGAGCGAACTCCAGGAAGCAGATTGCTATAGTCGGGCCGGCTATAGCAAGGGAGGCCTGGGGCGGGGAGATTTGGAGGATCCCAATGCCGAATTCCGGCGTTCAGATTTTATTAATTTGCGTGATTTCCAGTTAGACTATCCTCATCTTTTAGACAACTTAGCCCGGTGTTACAAATACTGGATCGCGTTGACAGACTGCGATGGCTTTCGGATTGATACGCTCAAGCATGTGACCTATGATCAAGCTCGAAATTTTTGTGGAACGATTAAGGAGTTTGCGGCTAATTTGGGCAAGAGTGACTTCTTTTTAGTGGGAGAAATAGCAGGCGGAGACTATAACCAAGACCGCTATCTAGATATAGTAGGGCAGAACTTAAATGCTGCCTTGGATATTGGCGAGATGCGGGGGAATCTTAATCAGGTTGCCAAAGGGCTGATAGACCCAAGAGCTTACTTTAACGGGTTTGATCCAGGGAATGCGGTAATGGGATCACACCGGAACCTCGGACGGCGGCATGTTTCAATTTTGGACGATCACGATCATGTATTTGGTGAAAAAATCCGCTTTTCCAGCGAAGCTGCATCAGATCATCAGGTCGTTGCTGGGGTGGCATTGCAACTGTTCACATTGGGGATTCCCTGCATTTACGCTGGAACAGAGCAGGCATTGGCAGGGCCAGAAACGGCTGAACGGAAGTGGTTATCCGACTGGAAGAAATGCGATCGCTATTTGCGAGAGGCCATGTTTGGTCCAGAGCATCCCCGGCAATTCGGCGTGGCGGGCCTGCAATCCGTTGATCAAAACTTACCTGGCTTTGGGCCATTTGGGACAGCAGGTGCTCATTGTTTTGATTCCAATCATCCAGCCTATGTCCGGATTGGAGCTATGGCGGCAATCCGTAAACAGTTTCCAGTGCTGCGCTTAGGACGGCAATATTTACGACCAACCGCCATCCCTTTTCTGAACTTACCCTTTGGCGATCACGGACGGAGTGGAGAAATTATCGGTTGGTCACGGGTTTTAGATGACGAAGAAGCACTTTGTGCGCTAAACAGTCATGGAACGGATAATCGAGGAGCGAAAGTGTTGGTGGATGCCAATCTCAACCCAATCGGAAGCACTATGACAGTGGTTTTGAATACGGCTGAAGCGGCGGTTCCGGGTTACACGGGTCCTCATAAAGTGGGATCAACAGTCCCGGTACAACGACAAGATAAAATTGCCTACGTTGAAATTCAACCGATTCCAGCATCGGAATTTTTGATTTTGATAAATCAACCATAGTTCCTGTACTCATTAGACCTCTTGCATAAATCCGAAAACAAACGATAGAAACAATAATGGGAGGGACTTTCAGTTAATTATTTATTAGTAGTTGATAATCTTCAAAAATGTTGCTGTACAAGGATCGACTTAAGACTTTTGCAAGAGGTCTA
>NZ_JADBUE010000359.1:0-17971 GCF_020245805.1 Microcystis sp. M179S2
ATCCCTTAACCGTTAATTATAGTGTTGCTGGGACAGCAACCAATGGAACCGATTACGCTTCTATTACCGCACGTGTCATCTTTGCTGCTAATTCAGCGACTGCGACTGTAATCGTTGACCCGACTCCTGACACAACTGCTGAAAGTAATGAAACCGTCATTTTAACTCTTGCGACCGGGACCGGTTATACAGTTGGGACAACTACCGCAGTTACCGGGACGATTACTAATGTCCCCGCTACCAGTGTCACCTCGCAACTCTCCATCAATGACATCACCGTGGTGGAAGGTCAAAATAGTAATGCCATCCTCACCGTTACTGTCAATAACCCCAATCCACAACAAATTACTGTCAACTATACCACTGCACCCATTGATGCTACCGCCAATGTAGATTACACTAGCCAGACAGGAACCCTCACCATTGCGGCGAATACTTCCACTGCTACTATTAGCATTCCCATCCTCAATGATAACCTCAATGAACCTGATGAAGCCTTTACAGTAACCCTGTCAAATGCGGTTAATGCCACCATCAATCCCGACGAAGCAATTGGACAAGTAATTATTACTGACACCCTACAAAGCGCAAGTACTCGCACCTTACCCAACAATGTCGAAAACCTCAGACTAATTGGCAGTAATAATATTAACGGTACAGGTAACGCTGGTAACAATAAAATCACCGGAAATAGCGGTAACAATATCCTCGCTGGTGCTAATGGTAACGATATTTACTGTTTCAATGCTTCAACCCCATTAGGAAGCGATACCATCCAAGAAACTACCACCGGCGGTATCGATACCCTCGACTTTACTGGGACAAATACCGCAGTAAGAGTTAACTTGGGGATTACTACTGTCCAAACCGTCGTCAGTAATAATCTAAGATTGACTTTTTCCGCAAATAACACCATCGAAAATATTATTGGCGATAGCGGTAATGACCGACTAACCGGGAATAGCCTTAATAATACTCTAACTGGTGGTGGTGGCAACGATCAATTAACCGGTCAAGACGGAAACGATAGTTTAATTGGTGGTTTTGGTGATGATTTACTCACTGGTGGTAATGGTAGCGATAACTTTATCTTCAACAGTAGTAATTTAGGAATCGATACCATCAGCGATTTCACTTCGGGTAGTGATAAAATAGTATTAAGTAAAGCCATCTTTACTGCTTTACAAAGTAGCATTGGCAATGGCTTCAGTCAACCGGCTGAATTTGCCAGCGTCGCTGACGATGATTTAGTCGCCACTAGCAGTGCTTTTATCGTTTACAGTACCAGCAGTGGCAGTATCTACTACAATCAAAATGGTAGTGCTGCTGGCTTAGGAAGTGGCTCTGAATTTGCCAGTTTGTTGACTGTTCCTACCCTGATAGCGGCTGATTTCACACTGATAAATTAACCTAGCCACACAGCTTGTAGGGTGCGTTAGGCGGCTAACAATTCCGTCAAAAAAACACGCATCAACAAGCCGCCGTAACGCACCACCTCTATTATTAAATCGGTGCGTTACGCTACGGTTCTTCCGTACTTAGTGTGCTAATTTATCTCGCCATGAACCAAACAACCGCCAATTATGATGAATCATGGCAAGAAGCATTAACCGAGTATTTTGAAGCATTTTTAGGCTTCTTCTTTCCTGAAGTTCACCAATTAATTGATTGGTGAAAAATTCCCGAATCCCTAGAAAAAGTATTTCTCCAAAATTGAGATGCATCCTATTTTCTGGGAACATCCCAATTTTGCAAGCGGAGTGACAGCATAACCCCTTCCTACCTAGGGGCTGCTGAAAAAGTTTTTCGTGGGGGCAGGGTGTGGGGTGTGGGGTGTGGGGTGTGGGGTTTTACCCATTTTCAGGTGGTCAATTACCTAATTTTCAGGGAAAAAATCCCTAAATTTTCCCCCCAATCACTCCAATGGTAGGCACTTTTTCAGGGAAAACAAGTCTAAAAGCCTTATCCAACAAGGTTTTTAGATTTATTCAGCAAACCCTAAATAATTCTAAAACCGAAGGGATTGATGTTCTGCCTCGCTCAACAATCCAAGCCGCTTCAGCTAAAACAATAGCCGGTAAAACTAATTCCCTGTTCGGGTCAGAAAGGATCGTTTTGGCATTTTTTCCCAATCGGGGATTCCCTTCTAAAAACCAAATTAAGGCGTGAGTATCCAGCACATATTTCATCGGTTTAAGACCAATCTAAGTGGTCATCTGCATCGCCCTGAAATTCGGCGAATGAAAAATCTTCTTCTGTAGATTGATAATCCCCCGTGAACATTCCAAAGCACATTAATTTGGGATATTTTTGGATTGGTTTATCTTCTAAAAATGTGATAATAACTGAACTTTCTTCTAGGTTATTGGGAGTTTCTAAAAGCTCGATCTTTCCTTGTCTATAAATGCCTTTAACTGATTGTAGCATTGACTTAGTTTCCTAATTGTTAATTAAGTTTTGGAGATAGTCTATCTAATTTTACCTTAAATATTTTCTGGAAGCATCTCAATTTTGCCACTGGAGTGACAGCATAACCCCTTCCTATATAATAAAATGTTAAGTTTAGACTCGGCTTGAGCTATGTCTTTTAGCCTATAACAGTTTCTATCTTCTTGTCAAACCAAGGATTCTAACTATTTTTTGAGATAACTTTAAGTCTCAATATCTTCCTTGATTGTTACTATTTTTACATAACTACTCTAGGAGAGCCTTTAGGGTTTATCTGAGTTAAGTATGCTAAAATGATAACACCGCTTCATTAAAAACTGATTTGAGCCAATTGTTTTTATTACAAATATTTTACACACTTCAAGCAAGAGGGCTACGCCACTACTACCAAATCATTACCGTCCGCACCAACCACCATCGACAAAGAAGCGTCAGAAACTCGCCCCTTGGCGAAGCGGTGGGGAATAGTTCATTACTCCCACAGTTTTATATTTTCTTTAGACATGGACTGTCCTAAAACCTGCTCAGAGCGGCCAAAAGTCAGAAAATAGAAATAAAGGTGCGATTGGAGAACTTGAGCAGCGATCGCACACATCAGCCGCCATTGGAGAAAGATAAAGTTATGGCAGATAACTACAGAAGTCGCATTGTTACCCAAGGTACCCAACGCAGTCCGAATCGGGCCATGTTAAGAGCGGTAGGTTTTGGGGATGAGGACTTTAGCAAACCAATCATCGGCATCGCTAATGGATTTAGCACCATTACCCCCTGTAACATGGGAATTAATGATTTAGCAATGCGTGCCGAAGCAGCCACCAGATTAGCGGGGGGAATGCCGCAACTTTTCGGGACTATCACCATTAGTGACGGGATTTCCATGGGAACAGAAGGGATGAAATATTCTCTCGTTTCTAGGGAAGTAATCGCCGATTCCATTGAAACCGTCTGTAATGGTCAAAGTCTCGATGGAGTCCTCGCTATCGGGGGTTGTGACAAAAATATGCCGGGGGCAATGATTGCCATGGCCCGGATGAATATTCCCGCTATTTTCGTCTATGGTGGCACGATTAAACCGGGGCGCTACAAAGATTGCGATTTAACCGTGGTCAGTTCCTTTGAAGCCGTGGGACAGTACAGCGCCGGTAAAATCAGTGAAGAAGACCTCATCGGAATCGAACGCAACGCTTGCCCCGGTGCCGGTTCCTGTGGTGGAATGTTTACTGCTAATACCATGTCTTCCGCTTTTGAAGCCATGGGCATGAGTTTACCCTATTCCTCGACCATGGCCGCCGAAGATGCGGAAAAAGCCGATAGTACCGAAGAATCGGCCAAGGTTTTGGTCGAGGCGATTAGAAAACAGATTCTCCCTAGCCAAATTTTGACCCGTAAAGCCTTTGAGAACGCTATTTCGGTAATTATGGCGGTGGGAGGTTCCACTAACGCTGTGCTGCACCTTTTAGCCATTTCCCGCACCATCGGGGTAGAATTATCGATCGATGATTTTGAAACTATCCGGCAGCGTGTACCGGTTATCTGCGATCTTAAACCCTCCGGGCGTTACGTTACCGTGGATCTGCACAAAGCCGGCGGTATTCCCCAAGTGATGAAAATTCTCCTGGTTAATGGTTTACTACACGGGGATGCTCTCACCATTAGCGGTCAGACTATCGCCGAGATTTTAGCCGATATTCCCGACCAACCGCCCTCAGGCCAAGACGTTATCCGTCCTTTTAGCAATCCTGTCTATAAAGAGGGTCATTTAGCCATTTTAAAAGGAAATCTGGCCACGGAGGGGGCGGTGGCCAAAATTAGCGGCGTGAAAACTCCGGTAATCACCGGACCGGCGCGGGTGTTTGAGTCGGAAGAAACCTGTTTAGAGGCAATTTTAGCGGGAAAAATTCAAGCCGGGGATGTGGTGGTTGTCCGTTACGAGGGACCAGTAGGCGGACCGGGTATGCGGGAAATGTTAGCCCCCACTTCGGCAATTATCGGCGCCGGTTTAGGGGATTCCGTGGGATTAATTACCGATGGTCGTTTTTCCGGGGGAACCTATGGCATGGTGGTCGGTCACGTCGCTCCGGAAGCGGCGGTGGGTGGTACAATTGCCCTAGTAGAGGAAGGGGATCAAATCACTATTGATGCTCGTCAACGTCTCTTGAGTTTAAATGTATCGGAAGAAGAATTAGTCCGTCGTCGTAACCATTGGCAACCGCGCCCCCCACGCTATAAAACGGGAATTCTCGGCAAATACGCCAAGTTAGTCTCCTCTAGCAGTCTCGGCGCTTTAACGGATCTGAATCTGTTCTAAAAGTATAACTAGGGTTTGCGGCAAAAAGTTTTTCTTGGGGGCAGGGTGTGGGGTGTGGGGTGTGGGGTGTAGGGTTTTACCGATTTTCAGGTGGTCAACTACCTAATTTTCAGGGAAAAAGTCCCTGAATTTTCCCCCCAATCACTCCAAGGGTCGGCACTTTTTGAGGGAAAAAGAGTCTAAAAACCTTGTTGGATAAGGTTTTTAGATTTATTCAGCAGACCCTAGATAATAACATCTTTAGCGATCGCTTGGGTCGCGCCAGAAAACCCACTATAACATTTTTCTTTCTTTCTCACAAATATGAAGTATAATGTCATCGATAGCTAAACCGCACAAAAAATGAAATCCTATCCAGTAGAGTTCCGTCAGAAAATCCTCGACTGTTATTATAACGAACCCATCTCTCAAAGACAATTAGCGAAAAGATTCTGCGTAACCCTAAGTTTCGTACAAAAGCTTTTGAAGCAATATCGAGAAACGGGAGATCTTCGACCGAAGACTTATCGATGTGGACGTCATTTAAAACTCACGCCAGAACAAATGCTCGTCCTCGGTGAGTTAATTGAGGAAAATAATCACGCAACTCTTGCTCAACTATCGAAACTATTCCTAGAAAGAACTGGTATAGTGTTAGGTGTGGCGACAGTGGCAAGAATAGCCGAACGCTTGGGAATAACCCGCAAAAAAACTCTACACCCACCCGCAAAAGAGACAGAAAGAGTACAAAAACTTAGACAAGAATACAAAGGATAAAGTGCGGGATGTAGCCGTTAACGGAGGCAGGGGGCAGGAGGCCGTGAGATCAGTCGAACGTTCAGCCGAACGGGTGTAGAATCTAGAATAAGATTTCCCAGAAGCAATCTTTTTAATGTCTCATCGCTTCTATTATTTTCATGGTTTCGACGCTGACAGTACAGACTCGTTGTAATAAGTCAATTACTGTTTCTTTATAATCGGCAAAGCGATAGTTATTAAATCTTTCGGCGATGGTTTGATCTTTGGGTTTCTTTTCCTTATATTGATCTAATATCCATTCTAGGGCCGAACGATTACCGAGTTTATATTCCCAAGCAATTTTGGGAATATCTTGTAGGAAAGTGACATCATCGAGGTTGATAGAATTTTTTTCTCGGTCAGCTTTTAGTTTAGTTTTTGGTTTGAGGTTATTATTAGTATCAATGCGGGTTAGTGGGTAGGGTGCGACGGTTTCATAGTTGATATGTAATTCCATTAGTTTGCTTCCCCATTCTACCCATTGAGAGAAGTTATCATAAAAGGGAAGTCGGGGAAATTCTCGCTTAAGATTTAATTCGTATTTACTGCGATATTCCGGGTAGTGAAGGACTGCATAAGTGTAGTGGAAGATGTGGAGTTTGGTGATGGTTTTATCGTTGTAATGTTTTTGGAATTGTTGCAATCCCCAATCGGTGATATTGTCGATGCGGTTTCCTTCTTTGTCGTAGCGGTAGAGGGGGAGACAAAGTGTATCACCAATGAAATGATAATCAACCGGACAATTAGAGGTTAAAACTTGAAAAGGTTTAGATGACGGAACGCCTGAAAAATAAATAACACTATTACTATAATCAAATCCTTTCCCAAACAATTCTGCATGATAGTTAGTTAGAACATCATTGAGTATAAAATCGCTGTAAAATAATTGCTTTATAAAAGGGCGAAATAGAGAAAATATAATTTTTGCTCTATCAAAAGTAATGCTATGCCTAGAAATTAAGTGCTTTTTTAAATCTCGACTCCATTTAATATTAAGATTTACCATTTCATCAATATTTATATTGGAAAACAAAGACGTTTCTGCGTATTTAAAAATATCTGAATTATAAATATCGATAAAATAACTTATCTTGCTCTCAAGTTGCTGTGAATTGAAATCATATACCCATTCATCTCTATTACTCTTTATTCCATTTGTGTACAACTTAAATATTGCAACTTCATGAATTTGATCTTTGGACAGCTTAGTATCTTTATCAACTACAGGTATTAAGCTATTAAAATCATTATCTGATTGTTCAATCCAATTATGTTTTTTATCTGGGATGATATGCTCAAAATCAAGCTGATTAAGTTTTGTCGATGACAAAAACTCTAATTTTTGCGATGCTGTATCCAATTCAGGACGGCGAGTATATAAAATTTGACAAGGAAGATTATTACTTTCTCGCTTCACCATCAAACTAATCGCCACCCCCGTCTGAATACCGAAAACATTATGAGTTGTCCCTGAAAGTTTAGGATTTTTCCTGACATTACCACCTAAATCAATGATATAAATTTCACTAAACTCATTCTCTACTACTTTTCTAAAACCGTCAAATGTCCTCGCATCGATAAAAGAAGAGTTAGTAATAAAAGCTATTATACCATTTTCACCTAACCTATCAGTAGCCCAACGAAAGAAGCGAGAATACATATCATATAGCTTTGTCTTCTGCGCTGTACTCTCTTCGATGTAAGTATCCTTAATGCGCTTATCAATAGCAGGATACTTCCGATTTTTATTATTGTCATTCTCATTTTGCTGATTAGCATTATAAGGAGGATTACCAATAATTACAGAAATATTGCGGTCATTTTGATTTTGAATGCGTTGGGTATTCTCCACCGACATAGCAAACAAATCCATCTGCTTGAGATGAAAAGCAGCATGGTCCAGGGTATCGACAAAACAGATATGCTCAAACTCTTCATACTCACCCATCTTCTGCTTGTAGGTGAACTCAATATTCAAATTAGCAATATAATAAGGCAGAATTGCCACCTCATTACAGTGCATCTCATGCTTATACTTGTACCGTAACTTATCCTTCGGTAAATACTCAATCAACTCCGTTATAAAAGTTCCTGTCCCCGTCGCCGGATCTAAAATTTCTACTCCTGGATCCGCCAACAACTTACCAAAATGCTTGTGAACTAAATAATCGACACTTTCAATCATAAAACGGACAATTTCATTGGGTGTATAGACAATTCCCAACCGGTCCGCCGCTTTCGGATTGTATGCTTTATAAAAATTCTCATAAATCGCCTTGAGAAATTTCTGCTTCTCGTGGTGGTTATAAATATTCGCCGCCGTCCGCCGAATTACCGCATAATAACGTTCAATAGTCCCTAAAGTATTGCGCTTGGTATTACCAGTAAAGAAAGTTTCAATCACTCCCTGTAATTCCCTAGCGATATTATTTTCCCGGTGAAACTGGGACTCATTAAAAATATTGATAAAAATATCCTCTGTCAGGATGTGTTGAATAATCATCTCTCGCACATCTTCCAGACTAATTTCTGGATTGATTGACTTGCGACAAATCTCTAAAAAATTGTCCCGCGCTGTCACAAAATTCCGATTCGTCTCCGATTGCAACGCAATTAAATCCCGCAACGCTTCCAAAATTGTTGGTAAATCTTCCTTAAAACTAGCAATCGCCTCTCGAAAATCCTCAACCTCCGGACGTACATAATTGATAAAAGCATTAATAATCCCATCCAAAGCCCCATCATCCCGCATCGAGACGCGCAGTCTTTCCTCTCCTCCTTGAATTAAAACCGCCGTCTGGGAATCTTCAAATAAAATATTGTCATTAGGGTAGCCTTTCGCTAACTTTTTCTCAATTTCTTCGTCTAAATTATCGTATTGATCCTTACTTTCCCAATATCCCCAATCTAACCGTAAAGCATCCTTTACCGTCCCGTCAGGATAGACAACTTTTCCCGACTTAGTGCGATAATCCAACTCCGGAATTAACAAAAAATCCCGCGCCTTGCAATAGTCATTTAACAAATTCTGAAAAGCGACTCTAATCGAAGTTTCCTTGCGACTGCCGCCATATTGGACAATCTTCTCAACTTCCGCCTGATACTGGCTGATTAATAATCTAGACATGGGCTTAGAGGAGGTAAATAAGTAGTTATAATCAAAGAGAAGATAGATTTTGGACTCTCTTATTCTTGGTGTGATCAGTTTAACCCACATAGGAGCGATCGATCTTTGTGTCCTCTGTGTCTGGAGTGGTTCTTTCCACTCCCTCGCCAGCAGGACTATATCCTAGAATACATTTTACCCAGCAAACCCAAGAGAGCCTATTTTGCCTCTCCCCTTGATTGTCTTTAATCGGGATGACAGGATTCGAACCTGCGGCCCCTTCGTCCCGAACGAAGTGCGCTACCAAGCTGCGCTACATCCCGAAAATTTTCAGCTAAATCATCATAGCATATTCGGCCTTGAGTGGGTCGAGACTTGCTAGGATATTACAGATATAGGCAAAAATTATCGGAGTAGTTCAGGCGTGACGGTCAAACCAGAGTGGTTAAGGGTGAAAGCACCGCAATGGCAGCGAGTCGGCAGTGTTAAGGAAGTTTTACGCGATTTAGGCTTAAATACCGTTTGTGAGGAGGCTTCCTGTCCCAATATCGGCGAATGTTTCCACGCGGGGACGGCTACCTTTTTAATTATGGGTCCTGCTTGTACTCGCGCCTGTCCTTACTGTGATATAGATTTTGAGAAAAAACCGCAACCTTTAGACTCCACGGAACCCCAGCGACTAGCGGCAGCCGTGCAACGTCTTGATCTTAATCATGTAGTGATCACTTCTGTCAATCGCGATGATTTGGCCGATGGGGGTGCTAGTCAATTTGTCCGTTGTATCGAGGAAATTCGCCGCATTTCCCCAAAAACCACCATCGAAGTGCTGATTCCCGATCTTTGCGGCAATTGGCAGGCTTTAGCTTTAATTCTTGCCGCTAAACCTGAAGTTTTAAACCACAATACCGAAACTGTTCCCCGTCTCTATCGTCGCGTGCGTCCCCAGGGTGATTACCAGCGTTCTCTAGAATTATTGCAGCGCGCTCGCGCCATTGTTCCCGCTACCTACACAAAATCGGGCATTATGGTGGGATTGGGGGAAACCGACGAGGAAGTGCGCCAAGTAATGCGCGATTTACGGGCCGTCGATTGTGATATTCTCACCATCGGGCAGTATCTGCAACCATCGTCAAAACATCTCGGTGTACAGGAATTTATCACCCCCGAACAGTTCCACGCTTGGCGCGAATATGGGGAATCTCTGGGATTTTTACAAATTGTTGCGAGTCCCTTGACAAGAAGCTCTTATCATGCTGAACAAGTCAGGGCTTTAATGAATTTGTACCCGCGAGAGTCTTGAGATGGGGCAGTAATTGCTGAAAAGCTCGTCCTCGGTGGCTAATTTTTCTTTTTAATTCGGGAGACATTTCCGCAAAGGTTAAAGCGTATTCGGGAACATAAAAAATCGGATCGTAACCAAAACCACCTTCACCCCTAGGACTGGTTAAAATTTCTCCCGTGCAGATTCCTGTAGCAGTCAAGGCAATCTCACCATCGGGACGGGCGATCGCAATTACACAGACAAAACGGGCCGAGCGATCCTGATTATCTCCTAATTCTCTGACGAGGCGATCGATTCTTTCTCGATCATTTTCACCGTAGCGGGCCGAGTAAATCCCCGGTGCATTTCCTAACCCAGTTACTTCCAATCCCGAATCATCAGCGATCGACCATTCTCCCAATGTTAGGGCAATTTGAGCAGCTTTTAAATAAGCATTTTCAGTAAAAGTCGCCCCGGTTTCCTCTATCTCTAAATCATCGGGTTTTAACTGCAATTCTAGGTCGATATCAGTTAAGTATTCCCCTATCTCTGCTAATTTACCCGGGTTACTCGTGGCTAGAATTAATTTTTTCATCGAAAATAATCGGTTTGAAACCCCGGCCTTTTAGGACGGCTTGACGTTGAGAATATTTCACTATACACTAAAGCTACAGTGAAAACTTTTAACTCCCTGACTGCTTTGGATCGGACGGACATTTCCCCCTGATTATTGCCAGGATTAAAGTTAAGGATGGGTTCCTTAAAATTCCCATTGACTGAAAGACTCAAAGACAAACATATCAAGGAAGTACAAATACATCCAAAATACTCGGCTCGCTGGTTTGAGATTGAGTATATTTATGAAGATGAAAAAATAGAAACATCTCTTGACTCCGAAAAAGCGATAGCTATGTTGTTAAGGAAGGCAGTAGTCAGGAGATTATTTTATTTATTCCCCCCACTTCCTAATTCCTAATTCCCACACCCTACACCCCACACCCAACCCCCATCACCTCATCCATGACACCAGATAGTTTTCGCGTCAGTTTTGCTCCCTTATCTTTGCAGGAAGTATATCAATTAGCCGATGATGGGGCTAATGGTGCTATTGTACTAATGAGTGGCACTGTACGGGAGCAAACCGACGGTAAACCGGTTATTTATCTTGATTATCAGGCCTACGAACCCATGGCGATCGAGGTTTTCCGGCAAATTGCCGGGCAAATTCGGCAAACCTGGCCCGATACCAATCGAGTTGTCATTCACCATCGCACCGGTAAGCTACAAATCGGTGAAATTAGCGTCTTAGTAGCTGTGGGTTGTCCCCATCGGGGGGAAGCTTTCGCAGCCTGTCGTTATGCTATTGATACTCTCAAGCATAATGCCCCCATCTGGAAAAAAGAATACTGGTCTGATGGTTCTAGTCAATGGGTTAGTATTGGGGCTTGTGAAACGGCCCATTAGGTCTAATAACGCAAAATTAAGGCAATTTTTTGGTAATCGTTCAAGGAATCTTCATCGACTAAAGCTACACGTCCTCCCTTGGCCAATACCACTTCGATAATTTCATCCACTGCATCATCGATTACCTCCGTACCACCGACGTTTTCCACCAGTATCAAATCACCGTTTTCGCTTAAAACTGCGGGTACATGGTAATTTTTCTCCACTAATAACAATTTTCCTCGACCTTCCTGCGCTAAACGCCACACTTCTCCCAGGGTAGAGATAACTTTTTGAGCGCTGACTGCCGCATCTAAAGCTTGCAGAGCTTCAGTTTTTTGAGTCTGACGCACTGAATGCATAATCGGCAATACTTGCGGAATTAATTCCGACATTGAGGTTTTGTCAAAATTGCCGGTTAAAGTGCCAACAATTGCTGATGTGTACTGTGAAACTTCTTGAAAGAAGGAAATTTGACGAACCACTCCACCCACAATCAAAGGGGAAGAATCATCAATGTCAATGTATTCACCCAGAGCATTATCTACCTGCTGGAAAAATCGCCGGATTCTATCATCTAGATAACTGGTATCGGCATCAAAGGGCAGTGGTGCGGTGGCCCCCGGTCCAGTCATTTCTAAGGGAAAATTTTGATCGCGAATTTCTTCGAGAGTTTCTCCTGTAGCTGAGATTAAACGAGTAGAACCCTGACTTAATAGTAACAGCCAATAGGGTTGTTCTCGATGTAATCCATAAACTAAATCCCGTGTGGCAAAGGTTTTATCGATGACAACTCTTGCCTGGACAGAAAAAGGCAGGTTATAAAGCTTGGCAATATCCGGACCAATATAGATAGCTAATCCATCTAGAGTATAAGGATAATCTATTTCAGCCACTAGACTATCGAGGCGCTCGAACAAAGGTTCGATTTCACGTTTAGAGAATTCTGCCGATAATCGGCGCTTTGCTTCATCGACCAAATTTTTAACGAGAATAGGGTCTTGTTTGTTATCCGGTGAGGTGCGATGGGTAGGTAAGAGAATGGAAAGGGCGGGTATTTGAGTTAGGGATTGTAGTTTCTTAAGTTCTTGACGAGTAATCATTGACTTTCCCTTGATTTATAGGGTTAAGGAGCTAAAAATACTGGCTTTATCCAGATTTTCTCGATTTATTCAGTATTCCAGCTAACATTTTAGGGAAAAAATGTAATTATATCTAGAAAATTAAGAATTTATACTGAATTGCTTTGGCAGAGATTGAGGGAATTTTTAACCAGAAAACTAGGAATATTATTGATTTATCGATCGTCCACCATCAGGACAGAAAATGTTCAGGATGGGTAAATAACCCATCCTCGGAATAATTAGGCCGCTATGGCGGTTTTTTCCGCTGTTAATGCCTCTTGGCGTTGAAATTCGGCTAATTGTGCCATAATTTCATCCCGAACAATCTGACGGTATTCCAGGAAATGCTCGTTGTGGGCGCAGACAGTGATATAGTGTTCGGCATTGGCGGGATTATGGCGCAAAATACCGAATAAATTCTGCCAGAATTTCCAGCGAGTGGAACGTTTAAAGCCCTGTCGCCAGATAATTACCGCTAGGGCATAGAGATCGGCCCGGCGAGGCAGTTTAAAGGCAGGTTTCGCTTTAGGTGCCCCTAATTTCAGGAAACAGCGATAGGTGCGATCGAGAAATACCTCCGGATCGTACAATTTCCAGAAGGCTTCAATATATTCCGTGGCAATATCTTCGATCGGCCGGGTGGGAACGAAATTCATCAGGGTACTTTGGTTAATGTCCTGTTTCCCCGTTAATCTTAGTCGTCCTTCTTTTTCCAAGCGAGTCCATAGGGCGGTATTGGGTAAAGCTTGTAACATTCCAAATAGAGCCGTGGGAATGGCCGCTTCTTCGACAAAATTAATAATGCGATCGGCCGCTCCTTTTTTCTCGCCATCAAAACCGATGATAAATCCCGCCATAGGGCGCAATCCGGCTTTAATAATCTTTTCTACCGTCTCGGTTAACGAACTACGGGTATTTTGGAATTTTTTGGTTAATTGTAAACTTT
This sequence comes from Microcystis sp. M179S2, assembly GCF_020245805.1. NCBI lineage: Bacteria > Bacillati > Cyanobacteriota > Cyanophyceae > Chroococcales > Microcystaceae > Microcystis > Microcystis sp. M179S2. The sequence continues at coordinate 13,414 of NZ_JADBUE010000359.1, forward strand.
CTTCGTCGGGGGTTTCAATACCTAAAAAGACGGCATCAAAGTAACAATCGACCATCATTTCCATTAATTCGGGATCGGCGGCTAAATCTACCGATGCTTCCGTGTTAAACCGGAAAGGATACTGGTGTTCTTCTTGCCAAACTTTTAATTCTTTGAGGAGTAATTTAACGTTGCGCTTGTTGCCAATAAAATTATCATCCACCATGAACACGCCCCGGCGCCAACCTAACTCGTAGAGATAATCTAATTCTTTTAATAATTGTGCGGGGGTTTTGGTGCGGGGTTTACGACCGTAGAGAACGATAATATCGCAAAATTCGCACTGGAAGGGACATCCGCGCGAGAATTGTACCGACATGGAATCATAAGCTTCAAAATCGAGCAGATCGTAGCGTGGGATCGGGGTAATTGTCACATCGGGTTTTTCTGTGGTGCGGAAAACACCTTTAGTTTCTCCTCTTGCCAATGCTTCCACAAACATCGGAATGGTGATTTCTCCCTCATCGAGAATCAGAAAATCGGCCTCGGCCACTTCGTGGGGGATAGAAGTGGGATAGGGACCACCCACGGCCACCAGTTTACCCCGTTGCTTGGCTTCGTGAATTTGCTCGATTAAATCTTGACGTTGCACAATCATGCCGGAAAGAATCACTATTTCGGCCCAATCCCATTCTGCTTCTGTCACCGCCCGAATATTGCGATCAACCAGTTTAAATTCCCATTGCTGCGGTAAAATCGCCGCCACCGTCACCATACCCAGGGGAGGAAGTAAGACTTTGCGATCGACTAATTCCAGAATTTTGTTATAAGACCAGAAAGTCGGCGGAAAAACGGGATAAATCAGTAAGGCGCGCATATTCACTCCTCGCTCGATGGCGATCGATTCTTGACCTTTCGCTTGATTGTAATCTTTTTCGGTCAGGGATGGGAAAACCGTTATTTAGCCCTAGAACTAAGATCAGGTTTGATTTTCGGCCGCCATTGCCCACCCTTGACCCTGCCCCCATAAAAGTTTATGGTCAACATTAATAAAATTTATGTAAACAAATGTTGCATAGTTTGGGAAGTTATGTTACATTTAATATCAAGCACTTGAATCAAACGCAATTTTATTATAGGAAGGCAATTCACCATGGATAAGCAAGAAAACAAACTCGGCTTCACCGCTTTCGCTGAAAACTGGAATGGTCGTTTAGCCATGCTCGGTTTCGTTATTGGCGTAGCTACGGAATACTTAACCCACAAAGGTATCCTTGCTCAATTAGGCTTAATGTAATTTCAGCCTCGATTGCTGTGCATCTACAATCGTCTTGAATAAATTATCAAAAAAGGGAGGAGCATCGCTCTTTCCCTTTTTTAGTTGCAGGTTGGGGATGGGGGAGTGGGGTGATAGGGAAGTGGGGTGTGGGGTGTGGGGTAGTTGATGTACTGGAAAATCTCTCAAGTAACCTTGTTTGAGAATACTTGTTGGCAATTCCTGTCTATGGTTAATTAAGAAAAATAAACTGTAGCGAAATATACTGTTTTTTCATGTTCTAATGGGGATAGATAGGGGGAAAAAAATCATGTCGAAATCACTCTTTACCGATGCCAGCAGTCGCCTAGAACGCGCCCTTAAGTATGTCTCCATTTCCGATGATGCGATCGAGCGGTTAAAATATCCCAAAGCTAGTCTCAGCGTCTCCATACCCGTCCGTATGGACAACGGCACTCTGAGAATCTTCCAAGGCTACCGCGTCCGCTACGATGACACCCGCGGCCCCGGCAAAGGAGGGGTGCGCTATCATCCCAACGTCAGCATTGATGAGGTGCAGTCCTTGGCCTTTTGGATGACCTTTAAATGCGCCCTGCTGGATTTGCCCTTTGGTGGGGCTAAGGGCGGCATTACCCTCAATCCGAAAGAATTGTCAAAAGCCGAGTTAGAACGCCTTAGCCGGGGCTATATCGAGGGTATAGCCGACTTTATTGGTCCCGATGTCGATATTCTTGCCCCCGATGTCTATACCAACGAGATGATCATGGGTTGGATGATGGACCAGTACAGCATCATTCAGCGTAAAATTAGTCCAGCGGTGGTGACGGGGAAACCTTTAACCATGGGAGGCAGTCGCGGTCGCGATACGGCGACGGGAACAGGAGCTTTTCATGTTATTCATTCTCTTTTGCCGAAATTAGACAAAAAACCCGCTAATACTACCGTAGCCGTTCAGGGATTCGGTAACGCCGGGGCCATAGTGGCGGATCTCCTCGCCAAAGCCGGTTATCAAGTGGTGGCGGTAAGTGATTCCCAGGGCGGCATTTATCGGGAAAAAGGACTAGATATTGCCAGCATTCGTCAGTATAAACAGGAACACCGCGAGATTACTGCTATTTACTGTCAGGATACCGTCTGTCATATCGTGGAACACGATGGGATTAGTAATGAAGAATTATTAGCCCTAGATGTGGATGTTTTGATTCCAGCAGCCCTAGAAAACCAAATTACCGCCGAAAATGCCGATCGCGTGCGGGCGAAATATATCTTTGAAGTGGCCAATGGTCCCACTACCTCAGAAGCCGATCGCATTTTAGACTCAAAAGGGATTCTCGTTTTCCCCGATATTCTGGTTAACGCAGGTGGGGTAACGGTGAGTTATTTTGAATGGGTGCAAAATCGCAGCGGTCTTTATTGGCGATTAAACGAGATAAATGAGCGCTTAAAAGAAAGAATGGTGACAGAAGCGGAAAAAGTCTGGTCTTTCGCCCAGGAGTTCGATACGTCTCTGCGTAACGCCGCCTACGCCCAGGCCATTACTCGTCTCGGAGAAGCCCTAGATGCCAAGGGAACCCGCGATTATTATCAAAATAAGACGGGAGCATAAAAGCCACAAACATTATATGCAAGCTAAAACTGGCGGTTTTTATTCCCCTAATTGCCAGGTTATCTCTTCACCCGCTCGTAACGGCACCAGTCCGGATTCGGGAAATGGCAATTCATCGGGAATGCGCCAAGGGGTTTTGGTTAAGGTGATTTGTTCGGTATTTCGGGGGAGTTGATAAAAATCTGGACCGTGGCAGCTGGCGAACCCTTCTAGTTGCTGAATTGCATCAACGCTCTCAAAGGCTTCTGCGTACAACTCTAGGGCGTGCAGAGCCGAATAACAACCCGCACAGCCACAGGAACTTTCTTTGCTGTAGCGAGAATGGGGCGCGCTATCGGTCCCTAGAAAAAACTTGGGATTGCCCGATGTTGCCGCTTGCAAAAGTGCCAAACGATGATCCTCTCTTTTCAAAATCGGCAGGCAATAAAAATGAGGACGAATGCCCCCGGTAAAGAGAATGTTTCGGCTAAACAATAAATGTTGGGGCGTAATTGTGGCGGCGACATTGTTGTTAGCAGATAGAACAAACTTGACCGCATCGGCAGTGGTAATGTGTTCAAACACCACCCGCAGTTTGGGAAATCTTGTTATCAGTGGGATTAAGTGCTTCTCAATGAACACTTTCTCTCGATCGAACACATCAATATCACCATCGGTAACTTCTCCGTGCAGTAGTAGCGGCATATCTACCTGCTCCATGGCGGCAAAAACGCCATCGCACCTACGAAGGTCCGTCACCCCCAAGTCGGAATTAGTTGTCGCACCGGCCGGGTAGTATTTCACCGCTTTGACAAACTGGGAGGCTTTCGCCGCCAAGATTTCTTCGGGACTGGTATTATCGGTGAGATATATTGTCATCAGTGGCTCGAACTGTTGACCCTCTGGAACTGCTGCCAGAATGCGCTCGCGATAGGAGGCAGCATCAGCCACCGAGCGCACTGGGGGCTTTAAATTCGGCATGATAATGGCACGGGCAAACTGACGCACCGTATGGGGTAGAACCGCTTTCATTGCCGCACCATCGCGGAGATGAAGGTGCCAGTCGTCGGGTCGAGTCATTGTGAGTCTTCGCATTGTTCAATCATACAACGGTTAGGGTTCCCACCTCACCAAACACAAGGGTTTTAGTTGATTGGAAAGAACCTTTGATTTTAGTGGCGAAATTAATTTGACGGTGACGATAATTCCTCTTGACAAAATCCCAGCACTTGAAATATACTTATTTATATAATCGGAATCCGTGCCTGCCTGCGAACCCCTCATTTTCAGGCAAGATAGACTTAGGAAAATTAAATTTTGAGCGCACATGATGCGCTTATTGTAATTAGTACAATCATATTATTCTCTGGAGCGATTGTATTCGTCCTCTTTCAGGGGGAATAATATAGCGTTTCCTAAGCTAGTGAGGTACACCTATTTTTCTTCCCTTTTGCCTCTTGCCTTTTGCCTAAAACCCATAACTTTTGTACCTCAGCCGACTGAAAAACGCTCTAATACAATTGAGAATGCAGTCAATCCCCCCAATCTCTATGGTCAATAAACTATACTACGGGGTTCTTCGTTACTTGGTATGGTTCGATAGGGGGGCATAAATCGACTAAATCCTTATCTGGCAAGAGATTTAATTGATTAGTTCGCTCTAGATCGAAAACAATTGACAAAAATCGCAGCAATGTCTGTCTCTATAAGGGTTTCAT
>NZ_JADBUE010000036.1:0-3519 GCF_020245805.1 Microcystis sp. M179S2
ACAACGGGAACAGTGGAAGTGGAAGTTAATCAGGGGATTATATGAAAAGGAGTTCGAGAGAGAACAGATAATTAAACTGTTTGAAATCATCGACAATATGATGACTTTATCCCCTGAATTGCAGTCAAGTTTAGAGAGTAAAATCAAACAATTTGAGGAGGAAAGAACCATGCCTTTAATGAGTAATATGGAGTTACGAGGGATAGAACGCGGTAAAGAAATCGGTAAGGAAATTGGGGAGTTACGAGGGATAGAACGCGGTAAGGAAATCGGTAAGGAAATTGGCAAGGAAATTGGCGCGTTAGAAAAAAGCCGCGATGACATAAAAACAGTTTTAACTGTGCGGTTTGGACAGATTTCTTCAGAAATTGAAGAGATAATCGGCAAAATGACTAACCCTACTATCTTAGAAGAGCTACTAAAATTAGCAGCTACCGCTAATTCTCTCGCAGAATTTAAGCAGTCTTTGGCAAAAATCAATATCTAGAAAACGGGTTTCTTAGAAAACGGGTTTCTTTGAGAAACCCGTTTTCTGTAAATTTTTGTTATAGAAACCTTGAAAAATTCGGGATTCTTTGCATAAAATAGTCGCATTAATCTTTTGCAGTTAACGTCATGACTTCTACCCTTTTGCCGAGCTTTCCTGCTGTTGACGATGTTTTGTTCAATTTTGCTCAATCTGATGGCTTGAGTCAAGCTAATCAGGTGAATAGTGCGAGAAATCAGCGTTTAACCGCTACCGTAGTTTTCCTCGATGCTGGTGTTAGCGATTATCAAAGTCTCCAAGCTGGAGTAATTCCAGAAGTCGCCACCGTTATTCTCTCTCCCAAGGAAGATGGTGTCGAACAAATCACCGCTTTTTTACAACAAAATCCCCAGATTACCACCATTCACCTGGTTTCCCATGGTGCGCCGGGGTGCTTATATTTAGGGAATTGTCAACTTAATTTAACAAATATTTACGATTACCGCCAACAGTTACAGAATTGGGCAAAGATTAATCGTATTCTACTGTACGGTTGTCAGGTCGCGGCGGGAGATGCCGGGACAGAGTTTATTAATAAATTATCCCAAATTACCGGAGCGAAAATAGCCGCTTCCAGCAGACGGGTAGGAAATGCAGCCTTAGGAGGAAGTTGGGAGTTAGAGGTGAGTTTCCCCGCGATAAAGGGAGAGAATAAAACCTTTATTGAAACCTTAGATTTGTCGGAGTTGCAGACATCTGGGGTTTTTCAGCCGGATATACTCAACACTTATCCCGGAGTATTTGCGCCCACATTAGTGGGAGTATGGGATAGATTAAGCGTTGCCTATGGGGTGACAGTAGTTGGTAACTATGCTTATGCGGTGGGGGACACCCTGGAGATTATTGATATTAGTAACCCCAGTAACCCGACTTTTAAGGGAAGTTATGATCTTTCTAGTGGTGGGGATGTACAAATAGTCGGTAACTATGCTTATGTAGCTGATAAGTATTCAGGACTGCAAATCATCGACATCAGCAACCCGACAAACCCCACTCTCAAGGGTAATTATAATACTTCTGGCGAGGCTTTTGGTGTACAAATAGTCGGAAACTATGCTTATGTAGCTGATTATGGTTCAGTACTGCAAATCATCGACATCAGCAACCCGACAAACCCCACTCTCAAGGGTAATTATGATACTCCTAGCGTTGCTTGGGATGTACAAATAGTCGGTAACTACGCTTATGTAGCTGATGAGACTTCAGGACTGCAAATCATCGACATCAGCAACCCGACAAACCCCACTCTCAAGGGTAATTATGATACTTCTGGCTATGCTAGGGATGTACAAATAGTCGGTAACTATGCTTATGTAGCTGATTATATTTCAGGACTGCAAATCATCGACATCAGCAACCCCACTAACCCCACTCTCAAGGGCAATTATAATACTTCTGGCTCTACTTGGGGTGTACAAATAGTCGGTAACTATGCTTATGTAGCTGATGGGGATTCAGGACTGCAAATCATCGACATCAGCAACCCGACAACCCCCACTCTTGTGGGTAATTATAATACTTCTGGCTGGTCTGAGGGTGTACAAATAGTCGGTAACTATGCTTATGTAGCTGATAAGGATTCAGGACTGCAAATCATCGACATCAGCAACCCCACTAACCCCACTCTCAAGGGCAATTATGATACTTCTGGCCATGCTTATGGTGTACAAATAGTCGGTAACTATGCTTATGTAGCTGATTTGTATCCAGGACTGCAAATCATCGACATCAGCAATCCGACAAATCCCACTCTCAAGGGCAATTATGATACTTCTGGCCATGCTCGGGATGTGCAAGTAGTCGGTAACTATGCTTATGTAGCTGATTGGCATCAAGGACTGCAAATCATCGACATCAGCAACCCGACAACTCCTACTCTCAAGGGGAATTACCATACTTCTGGCCTTGCTGAGGGTGTACAAATAGTCGGGAACTATGCTTATGTAGCTGATTATATTTCAGGACTGCAAATCATCGACATCAGCAACCCGACAAACCCCACCCTCAAGGGTAATTATGATACTTCTAGATATGCTTATGGTGTACAAATAGTCGGTAACTATGCTTATGTAGCTGATTATGGTTCAGGACTGCAAATCATCGACATCAGCAACCCGACAAATCCCACTCTCAAGGGTAATTATGATACTTCTGGCGTGGCTTTAGGTGTACAAATAGTCGGTAACTATGCTTATGTAGCTGATTTTGGTTCAGGACTGCAAATCATCGACATCAGCAACCCGACAACCCCCACTCTCAAGGGTAATTATGATACTTCTGGCGACGCTATAGATGTACAAATAGTCGGTAACTATGCTTATGTAGCTGATGGGTATTCAGGACTGCAAATCATCGACATCAGCAACCCGACAAACCCCACTCTCAAGGGTAATTATGATACTTCTGGCGACGCTATAGATGTACAAATAGTCGGCAACTATGCATATCTAGCTGATGAGGATGGTGGTTTAAAGATTATTGATGTGAGTGAGTTTACCAACCCACAAACTGTTACTCTTGCTATTTCTCCCAGTAGTGTTAGTGAAGATGGGACAGCTAATATGGCCTATACCTTCACCCGTAGCGGAGTAACCACCGATGCTTTAACAGTTAACTATACAGTCGGGGGGACAGCTACTTTTAGCACAGATTATACCCAAAGCGGTGCAGCAACTTTCACCAGTACCACTGGGACAGTGACTTTCGCTGCTAATTCAACCACTGCTAAAGTCACAATAGACCCCACTCCTGACACAATAGTAGAAAGTGATGAAACCGTCATTTTAACTCTTGCTGCGGGGACAGGTTATACAGTAGGGACCACCACTCCAGTTACCGGGACAATTACCAATGATGATACCAATGTCACCCTAGCAGTTTCCCCCGCAAGCGTCACCGAAGACGGGACAACAAATCTGATTTATACCTTCACCCGTAGTGGATTAACCACTAATCCCTTAACCGTCAACTACAGTATTAGTGGGACAGCTACC
>NZ_JADBUE010000360.1:0-10940 GCF_020245805.1 Microcystis sp. M179S2
AAAATTTTGCCTCAAACCCTATCTGCGTAAGGAATTCAGGATTTTGTGTCCAGTAGTCCATTAGTATTATATTGCTTTAACTCAGGCTCTGTAAGACTTTTAGCCATAGCTAGTATGTTTATACGGGGGAAGTTCAGTTATATAAAACTGGTCGAACAAATGCCAATGACGGGGGGATAGATTTTGTCATGAAACCCCTAGGTCGATTTTTTCAAGTTACGGAAACGATAGCTGCTGATAAATATTTTTTAGATATTGATAAAGTGCAAAAATATCCCATTACTTTTGTGGTTAAAACCGAGCAGACTTGCGAGGAAATTTTAGAAAAAGTTGCGGAGCAAGCTAAGATAAGATACAAGATCAGGGCAATTGTCGAAAGATATCTAGAATCGGTAGAGGAAGTGATCAATATTCCCGAATTAATCAACCGTTTTGAGCGGGTTTTAGCTCAAGGTAAAGGAGGAGCGGTAATTGCAGAAATGGTTTTACAGAGCCGGATTGAGTTTAACCTAGAATCAGAGCCATAAAGATATCTAACTCCCCAGCTAAACTAGAATAGAAAGATAGGAAAGCGATCGAAATTAGAATGACGACCGAAATTGAAAAAGAACTAGAAACCAGCGAAGCTGTCTTGGAAAAACGGCGAAATTTTGCCATTATCTCCCACCCTGACGCGGGAAAGACCACCCTGACCGAAAAACTGTTACTATACGGGGGTGCAATCCATCAAGCGGGTGCAGTCAAAGCAAGACGCGACCAACGCAAAGCCACCTCCGACTGGATGGAAATGGAAAAACAACGGGGAATTTCGATTACTTCCACGGTTTTACAGTTCGATTATCGTGATTTTCAGATTAATCTCCTCGATACTCCCGGCCACCAAGATTTTAGCGAAGATACCTATCGTACCCTAGCCGCTGCCGATAATGCGGTGATGTTAATCGACGCGGCCAAAGGTTTGGAACCGCAAACGAGAAAACTCTTTGAAGTGTGCAAACTGCGTCAGTTGCCTATCTTTACCTTTGTTAACAAAATGGATCGCCCCGGCCGCGAACCTCTGGATTTATTGGACGAAATCGAGCGAGAATTAGGATTACAGACCTATCCCGTCAATTGGCCGATCGGAATTGGCGATCGCTTTCGGGGAGTTTTTGATCGGGCCACCCGAACCATACACCTGTTTGAACGTCGCTCCCACGGCTCTCAGGAGGCGCAGGAAACCGTGATCGAGCTTGGCGACCCCAAAATTGAAGATCATCTCGAAAAAGACCTGTATTACCAGTTAAAAGAGGATATAGAACTGCTCTCGGAATTGGGTGCGGAATTGGATTTGCCAGCAGTCCACGCAGGAGAAATGACCCCGATCTTTTTTGGTAGCGCCATGACCAATTTTGGGGTGAAATTATTCCTAGAATCCTTCCTCGACTATGGATTACCACCCAGAGGACGCAATTCCTCCCTCGGTGTCCTTGATCCCACCTATCCCGATTTCACCGGTTTTGTCTTCAAACTGCAAGCAAACATGGATCCCAAACATCGGGACCGGGTAGCCTTTGTGCGGGTATGTACGGGGAAATTCGAGAAGGATATGGTAGTAAACCACGCTAGAACCGGTAAAACTATCCGTTTATCCCGTCCTCAGAAGCTTTTTGCCCAAGATCGGGCAGTTATTGAAGAAGCTTATCCCGGAGATGTGATCGGATTGAATAACCCCGGGGTCTTTGCGATCGGTGATACGATTTATATGGGTAAAAAGCTCGAATACGAAGGTATTCCCTGTTTTTCTCCCGAATTATTCGCCTATCTCAGAAATCCTAACCCTTCCAAGTTCAAACAGTTTCAAAAAGGAGTCTCGGAATTACAGGAAGAAGGGGCCGTACAGATATTATCCTCGATCGATGAATTTAAACGCGACCCAATTTTAGCCGCCGTCGGTCAATTACAGTTTGAAGTGGTGCAATTCCGTCTTTTAAGCGAGTACGGAGTCGAAACTACCCTCGAACCCCTAGCCTATAGTTTAGCCCGTTGGGTAGCCGGGGGTTGGGCCGCTTTAGAAAAAGCAGGTAAACTCTTTAATACTCTAACTGTCAAAGATTACTGGGGTCGTCCCGTCTTATTATTCAAAAATGAGTGGAATTTACAGCAAGTCAAAGAAGATCATCCCTCTTTGCAATTAAACTCGATCGCACCAGTAGGATCGGGAGTACAACCCCAATCCTAACCCTTAATCCCCCAAGACAATTGCCGAACTGGTCAGGACAAGATGGCGACCCCCCAGACAACTAGACTAAAGTAGAAGAGGTCAGAAAGTCTCGATCTTTCCTAACACTTCGGATGTCTCAAAGCACTATCGTTGACGAGTCCCTCACCATTAGAAAAAGTCCTGCTGTCAATTCCCGAATTAATCCCTGTTTAATTCGCTTTTGTTATTTTCTGGGAAATTATCTGGTTTTACCAGCTTTTTTCAGCAAAATAACGGTTAAGGGACAAGAAAATATTCCCCTAACGGGGGGGGTCATCCTTGCACCTACCCATCGTTCCCGTTGGGATGCGCTGATTTTACCCTACGCGGTGGGACGCTTAGTTAGTAGACGCGATTTGCGCTTTATGGTTTCCGCTAACGAGATGAAAGGGGTGCAAGGTTGGTTGATCCGACGTTTGGGGGGTTTTCCCGTCAACACCGATCACCCCGGTATGGGTAGTCTGGTCCATAGCGTCGAACTTTTGGCCGCGGGGGAAATGGTGGCGATTTTTCCGGAAGGGGGTATCTGTCGCGATCGAGTGGTTCATCCTCTTAAACCGGGGGTAGCGCGGATCGCGTTGGAAGTTAAGATCATGAAACCCGATGCAGATATCAAGATTTTGCCGGTAAGCATTAGTTATAATCAGCCTTACCCCGGATGGGGAAGCGAAGCGACAGTAAACATCGGTCAAGGGATTAATGTGCTTGATTATCAACAAAATTCGCTAAAACGGGAAACTGTCCGCTTAACCAAAACCTTGAGCGATCGCTTAAAACTTCTCCACGAGGATCGATCACCTTAATCAGCTGTTGATACTAAATCCTGTTCAAAAAGTATAGTATAGTGGGGGGGTCACTGCGTGCGCGTTGCGGGGGGAAATGGGGTGATAGGGAGGTGGGGTGTGGGGAGAAACAATTCATAACTTGAGAGTTAATCACACTATTAAAAACGGATTTGGTATGACTATCTACCCCATGAGTGGGATTTCAGGGACGGATTAAAATGATTGTTTTAACTATTTTTAAGTAAAAAAGTAGCTTTTCTAGTTTAAATAAATAATATCTTGTTTTTTTCTGCTTCTAGCTCCTGAATACTGCCTCGGAAACCCATCAGATCAGGGAAGATGTCCGATTACAGCAGAGGGTCTAATGATAGAATGGGCATCAGCGAAAGTAGTTTGTGAGTGAAGTGATCCGATGCAGTTCCAAATCCAGCCCGACAGTGAAATACCCGCCTCTAAGCAATTATTTGACCAAATTCGCTTCGCTATCGCCTCTCGTCAGTATCCCCCGGGCCATCGTTTACCTAGCACCCGTCAACTAGCTATGATCACGGGATTACACCGTAATACGATAAGTAAAATTTATCAGCAACTGGAAGACGATGGGTTAGTAGAATCCATAGCAGGTTCGGGGATTTATGTCAAGGCTCGCGGGCATGAAAACGATAATTTATTGGGTTCGCCCCTATTGGCACAAAATCCAGAAATAGGCCGACTAATTCGCCAGAGTTTGGCTGGTTTTCTCGCTCAAGGTTTAACTTTAGAGCAAATTCGCGAGTTATTACTGGCGGAAATCGATTGGCGATCGCAGTGTCGTTCTCAAGTTCTTGTCACCATTCCCCGTCACGATTTGGGTGCCGGAAAACTAATGTTGAGAGAATTAGAGCAATCCCTCAAAATTCCCGTCCAATTAGTGGCAATGGAGGATTTAGCCCAAGTTTTAGCCAATACTAAATCTGCCACTGTTGTCACCAGTCGCTATTTTATCAGTGTGGCGGAGGAAATTGCCGCTCCTTTTCACCTACGAGTCATTCCCATCGATATCTACGATTACAGCAAGGAATTGGCATTAATCAAAAAATTACCCACCGATAGCCGTTTGGGGATTGTCAGTATTAGCACCGGTATTATTAAGGTGGCCGAAATTTTAATTCATAGTTTACGGGGCGATGATTTATTAGTTATGTCTGCCCAAATTCATGAAACGGATAAGTTAAAAGTTTTAGCTCGAACTTCCCAGACAATTATCAGTGATCAAGCGAGTTATACTTTAATTAAAAATCTGATTAATGAAGTGCGATCGGATTTAATTCGTCTGCCAGAAATTATCTGTAGTGATAATTATATTGGGGATAAATCAATTCAATTGCTAAGACGAGAATTAGGATTGGGTGGTTAGAGGATAAGCTAGGACACATTTTAACCTCTGAATCTCCCCCCTTTACTGTTACCTCTTGCCTTATCTCAACAAGCAATTTAAGTAGGGAGGCACAATTATTTGTAGGATGGGTTAGCGGTAGCGTAACCCATGCTGGCGTTGGGTTTCATGCTTCAACCCAACCTACGTTCTTTAAAATTTAGTTTACTCTATGGTTACTATTGACAATAACCTAGGGCAAATCGAGAATAAAAGCAAAAAAAACTTTTAAGAAGTATTAATTTTTTAGTACAATGGGGCAAGGATAGGGATAAGCTCAATTTTTCACTCTCGGACGAGGTTAGATGAAAAGTGCTGACTGTTTAACGGTATCCCCCGGGGAACCGCTTACCGATTGGCAAAAACTCGGATTAGATTTGGTGGCTCGTTGGCAGGGACGAGATGTTATCCTAGCGATCGATCTTACCGGCAGTGTTAACTTTAATGATGAAGGACGCACGCGCCTCGGTCAAATTATTCGCGATAGTTTAAAAAATAACGATTCCGTTTATTTAGTCCCCTTTGCTGATAATGTTCAACCGATTACAGAACCGATTTTAATTCGCGGAAGGGAAGATATAGACGCGGTTTTAAAGGCGATTCCTTGGCAATCTAGCCAAAGTGCTAAAAATACCGATATTCAGCGCGCAGAATGGCACGTTTATCCCCGACTGGCACGCTTAAATCAGTGTCGTTTAACTGCCAATCAAGCTATCAAACCCCTGTCGGTAGTTTGGATTACCGATGCACCCCTTTCTACCGCTGCGGGGATTACTTCACAACAGTGGATAGAAACCCCAAAAAATAGCCCTTTTCGTCTTGCTAATTCTCCCGAAAGTTTGGAAAGACAAAACTGGCTTAATTCCCTACCAATTAATCTAAGAACTCAAGAAATTACTGCCACTAACGGCAATAAATATAAACTATCAGTGGTCGATATTGCTCCCACAGCACAAGAGTTTTGCACTCCCGCACCGGGAGGACAAGAAACCTGTTTGATTAATCCTTATCTCTTGAGTCAGTTATGGTTGCCAGCATTGGTAATTACATTAATGGGAATTGGGGGAATAGTAGCGAGTATTTTGGGAATTCGTCACTGGTTGCTGTTAAATACTGCTTGGACTATTGAAGTCTCATCTTATCAGGATGAAGATGAAACCCAAAAATATATTTTAAAAACATCCGAAAGAATTAACATCGGTGGTGATGAATATCATAAGAATACCATTCCTTGTCATGGGGAAGAAATTCGCTGCTATTTAGAAAGACGCGGCAATCAGTTATATCTGAAACCCACTAAACAAGCAGAGATTTTTTATCGAGGTAATCAACTAACTCAGGAGGTGAAGATAGATAAAAATTACCTGACTTTAACCTATCACCATAACCATCAAGATTTCGACCTACAAATTCAGATTAGCAAAAAATAACTCAGGAGATTTAAACCATGGCTAACACCAGTCAAACCCGCGCTATCAAACGGACAATTATCATCGGATTAGGTGGTACTGGTCGAGATGTGTTAATGAGAATTCGTCGCTTTATTATTGATAAGTATGGGAAGTTATCTAACCTACCCGTTGTCAGTTTTGTTCATATTGACACAGACAAAAACGCTTTCAATGGTTCGGGTTTACCCACAGGAAATAGCTATCACGGAGAAGAAATTCTTTTATCAGCTGCTGAAAGAGTATTCATTAATATGAATGCTCAGGATGTTAACAATCTCACCTATGAACTTGAACACAAAACTCTTTTTGAAAGTCCCTTTTCCCATATTGCAAGCTGGTTAGACCCAAGACTAAAAAAACAAATAACTTCCATTGAAAATGGTGCGGGAGGTATTCGTCCCGTCGGTCGTTTAGCTTTCTTCCATAACTATCAAAAAATTCAAGAGGCAATTGAAGCAGCGGAAAGACGAACTTCTGGTCATGAATCCTTTATGTTTAGCGGTAAAGTTAATGGTCAAAGTTTTAATGTCCAAGGGGGGTTAAATGTCTTTGTTGTCGGTTCTTTGTGTGGGGGAACTGGTAGCGGTATTTTCCTCGATGTGGCCTACACTTTGCGTCATATTTTACAACAAACCACCGAATATACATCCTTTGGTTATTTGGTAATTAGTCCTAAACTTTATGGTGATGGGGCAATTATGAGAGCTAATACCTATGCAGCTTTGAAAGAGTTAGATCATTATAGCAATGAAAGTAATTCCTTTCAAGCCTGTTATGATAAACAAAATTTCGTCAACATCGATGAAAAACGTTCTCCTTTTGATTTTGCCTACTTAGTTTCTAATCGCACTGCGGGAGATTACCAGATTAATAACAAAGGTAAATTATGTAATGTCATTGCTTACAAGATTTTCTTGGATTTTGCCGATGAGTTATCTCTCCCCATTAAAAGAAATCGGGATAACCATAAAGACCCGATGATTCGTAAAGATAATCATCCTTTTCAGATGTGTCAAGGTTATATGTCCTTTGGACTAGCGAGGATTTATTTTACTCGCGACCGAATTGTGCAGATTGGTCTTAATCGTTTTAGTCTCAAATTAATTAAATTTTGGTTAGAGGGATACGGTCAAAGTCCCAGTGGACAAGAGTTATTAAGTAAGTTCCTAGCTAATTGGAGTACCCAAAGTAATAAGGATTATTTTACTGCCAGATTGGAAGAAGCAACCCTAGAGAATAATAAAACTTTTTCTAAGACTTTAACCTCTTGGAAAAATTCCCTAGAGGAAGAAATATCCAATAGTCAAGATTTGGAGAATTTACCCCAAACCGTCAAGCAATCCCTAGAAAAAGAGTTTCGCAAAGTACAAGGGGGAGAAACAGATAGCAGTCGCGGAATCTGGTTAACTCTGACCCAACAAACTCAACCTAAATTAATCGAAAAATTTAAGTCAGATATTGACCAATTTTTGGAGATTCTTCTTAATCCTGATAGCCTAGAATTTTCTTTGGAAAATAGCCTATCTTTTTTGGTCGCTTTACAGGTACAGATTAATACCTACAAGGGGAATCTAGAGGAATTATCTCAGGATAATAAAGGGTTTCATTCCTCGGAAAAAATTGATAACATTTGGCGAAATGTTAAACAAACTCTCGAAGATATAAACGGGAAAAAGTCTGTCTTCAAGATGTTCAATAAAAATGCCAATAGTGAGAGAATCAAGTCCGAGTTAAGAGACTACGTTCAAAGCGGACAAAAATTAATTCAGCATAACTTTAATTTCAGCATCAATGGGGAATCCAGAAAGATTGTTGAAGCGATTCTCAAGCATATTTCCAGTCGAATGCTGCAGATACAACAACTGAAAGAATCCCTATATCAGCTAATCGCAGAATACGATAAATACGAACAGGAGTTAATGCAGTTAAATCTCGACGAGATGACTGGGGAAGGTATTTTCCCAGAGGAGAATATTGATAACTGTATCCCGGACAGTAACTCCCGAACTCAATACATTTCCGTTAGCCAAAAAGTCACCAATAATTTAGGCTATAATGCTTCACTATTCAGTTTATTTAGCCAATCTTTTGTTATTGACAATGAAACTCTCAAAGAGACTCTAACAGCAACAATAGAGAAACAGTTTCAATCGGTAAGCACTAATAAAATTGATGCAGTAATTAAGCGATTTATGGGTCAATATAAACCCCATGATTTTCCTGAACGCTTGGCGCAAATTCTGCGAGAAGCTGATTTAATGTTACCCATAAATGTTAATGATGCTTACTATCGTTTGCATACAGATAAAGCATTACTAATTGGGACTAAGGATGATAATTCACCCACCATGCAAAGATTTATGAAGACTCTTGAATCTGATTTAAATATTAATCTGGGGACTTCTTTTGAATCAATTCAAACGGACGAAGAAATCCTAATTACCTACGAGTTTGGTGGGTTTCCCCTAAGAATCATTACTGATTTATCTGGGTTACAAAAAATCTATCAAGACCAAAAGAGAATCAGCATTTTACACAATGATTACAGGATAGATTTTGCTGATATTATCCCACCACCTGCAAAATTAATTGAGGAATTAGAGTTTATTTTCTATCCCGCAATTGCTCTCGGTTTACTGGAATACGATGAGGAAGATGATACTTATCAATTAGTCATCGAAGGCGATTTATTTAACAATAAGTCCATCATTGACATTAGCGGTAATTGGCGACTTGCTTTAGAACAATTTGCTTCTCGTAAGGACATGATTAATGCTTTGCAGGTACTGCTTAATCAGGCAAAAAATGAGATTTTGGCTAATCCTCCTCTATTATTTACTAACGAGGGTGATTATTTTCAGAACGTCAGCTATTTTGTCAACAATGTCAAAAATTTACCTGACCATCACCCCAATTCTCGCTACAAGAATAAGGTAGCTGGACAATATGAAAATGCTCAACAGGAGGCAAAAGAAGGAATTATCACCCGTTTTGTTAATCAACTGAAAATGGAACTAGAAAAACGTGCTGCTGAACAGAAAAAACTAGACAAACAACAGCAAAAGCAACAAACTTTACTGGGAACAAACAATAACATTAGTCAACCCAGTTTACCCCCAGAGGTTAGCACTACTGATGAATGATAAAATTAATCAATCTTAATGATGTTTCCCCAGCTATCTGAGGAAACATTCACCCCCAACTCTCTCTATCAACCACAATTCGAGGTATCTAATAACTATCATGGCATTACTTAACCTTTTTCCCCCCTATCTGATTCTTTTAACTCTAGTCTTGGTTATTTTTCCCACCGTCTTAACTCTGGGAATCCGGATTGCTCTCTATAAACATCTCCAAGAGTCAACTGTAAAAGTCAAGCGCTTAATTCGGGGAGAAAGTCGCGGGGTTCAACCTAAAATTATCTCTAATCTAGAGAATAGATTTAAGATAGCCAGTAGTCAACTAGATGATGTTAATACCGCAGCTTTGGTAGATGGTTTATACCATGAAGAACAATTTACTTTCATGTCTAAATCTCTTAGCTGCGAGAAATGGGATTATTTTGTAAGAGTCTTACCCAATCTCCTCCTCGCTTTTGGTTTGTTGGGAACTTTCCTCGGAATTACTCTCAATCTGACGGGAATTAGCACACTTATCGATATCAATAATGTCGATGTGCAAAGTTTAGGAGAAAAGCTCAAAACTCCCCTAGAAAGTATGGGGATTGCTTTTATCACTAGCTTAATTGGTTTAGCTTGTAGTTCTTTACTGACTGTGATTAACTTAATCTTTAATACCAACCTTGCTAAAGTAAATCTAATTAGTTCCCTAGAAGACTATTTAGATAACATCTTGCAGCCGACTGTAGAAGGGAATAGTCGCTTGGATAAAGCGGTTAATCGCATGGTGGATAAACAGCAAGCATTTCTGACTAACTTTCATACTGAGGTGACGAGAGTATTAGAATCTTCTTTAGGAAAAGTTGCCAAAGAAATTGCTGATGGTAATCAGGAAACTGCTAAGTTAGTCACCCAGGTTTGTGAAAGATTAACTGAAACTGCGGGAACTTTATCTACCGGTGCGACGACTTTTCAGCGTTCAGCTTTTGAACTTAACGAGCAAGTACCAATTATCACGCAAGCAAACCGAGAGTTTACAAAATCCTCTCAGGAACTAAAAAATAGTGTACTGCTTTTTAAACAAGCGTCAGAGTTAATTGAAAAAAGTAACTTCTCTGGTAATATCGAAAGGTTTACCGCTAGTTTAGCAGAAACTCAAGGGAGATTTTCTCAATCCACTGCACTACTAGAGCAGAATATCGGGGAGATTATCAGCAGTAATAAAAGAGCTAACGATTTAGCAGAACAAGTGTATTTAAATATCCAAGAATCTTCTCAAAAATTACAAAATAGTGCGCTAGGTTTTCTGGAAGCTTCCGAAAAAATCGAAAGTAGTCAATTTGCTGATAAGTTAGTGCAAGCAACCGCAGATTTAATGACTGCTCATCAACAGTTTGCCGATTCTACTACAGATTTAAACCAATCAACTCAATCTCTAGCTTCTTTAACTCAAGACTTCCAGCGTTCAATGACAACTATGGTTGAGTTAGGAATAAAAATTACTGACTTGAATCAAAAATCTGAGACAATCCTAGAACAAAATCAGCAACGCTCAGTCACCGAACAAGAAAAGTTATCTAACATCCAGGGAGAATTAGTAAAATTAATCGAAACTGTGAAAACCTATCAAGACAGTTTTAACTCCGAGTCGAAACAATTAGGAAACCAATTTATCAATCGTCTCGATGAAAGACTCTCCCAAACCTCCGATAAAATTCTCACTGCTTCCCATGGGATTGAGCGCTCTAGTAATAATCTCGATGTGACTAATGCTAACTTGTCTCGGTTAATTGATACAGTGACAGAGCAAGTTACTCAAGTCTCTGAGAAAATCCTAGAACAAAATCAGCAACGCTCAGTCACCGAACAAGAAAAGTTACCTAACATCCAGGGAGAATTAGTAAAATTAATCGAAACTGTGAAAACCTA
>NZ_JADBUE010000361.1:0-5972 GCF_020245805.1 Microcystis sp. M179S2
GCACAAAGTTTTTGGAGATCATTGCGGGTTGTCCCCTTATTGTCCAGACAATAACGAACACAAGAGTTACGCACAAACTGAGATGTCCTAATTGCTTCATCTAGTCTCTGGTATTGTTCTGGTGTCCCGTTTTTTAACTTGGCTTCTACGACTAGCATTGATTAATCCTCGACCCTGGAGCAATTAAGTATAACACAGTTTACCTACAAATGGTAGAATTAAAATCGTGCTTTGCGGTTAATATCCTGGTCGGATTTCATCCCCCGCAAAGGTTGATGTCTTGTCGAAAAATTTAGCGGGGGCATTCATCCGACATTTAAGGTAATTTCTGTTCGTCCCCCGGGGACAGTTTCGGACGAGCGAGCGCGTCATATAGGATTTATGCAATCGACAAAAATCGCCTACATTAAAAGTTTGACAATCTCCGCCCTTTTAGGGCGGAGATTCTTGGGCTGAATCCTGCCTCTACTAGCAAAGCTAATTTTGGTCTTACAGTTTCATGTCTAGTTCGACTACACCTATAAGGCAAGCACTCTTAGGGACTACTCCCCAAGCGTAAATTCGGGTATGCCCTACCCTATTTAATTTTTTTGATCTCCCACCTATGCCGTATTTTTTTTGATTAGGGCAGTGAGGTATTGGGGCAACCCAAAATGGGTCGGTGACACTAGCTTTTGTCCAATGGTCAGTTCGCGTGCCACGACTACACATCTGATTTTCCGCTTGCCAATCAGTTTAACACAAAGCCGTCCTAAAAGGACGGGATTTTAACCCAAATTTTCGATAAATTACCCGACCTTGCCGGGTTGCCCAAACCAGTTGATCGGGATCGGGTAGCCGAATGTTTTTCGCTTCCCAAGTGGTAATTACATCAATCTTCAGATTCCGCAAAGCTTCCACGACCGAGCGTTGACCCGCATCTTCATCAAGGTAGAGACGGATTTGACTCATTACAATTCACCGGCTCGATATCGGGATTCCCAGTCTTCACAATCGGCTCGGTAAGCATCGATATCGGCCTCTATCTGTTCTTTATTCGCGTGATAATACGCTAGAGCGCTATAAATTTGAGCCAGATTTAACTGAGGATACTCCCTAGCGATCGCTTCGGCACTCATTCCCGTTTTATGATCCATGACTAAACTTTGAATCGTGATTCTAGTTCCCGCGATCCGGGGACGAGCATTACAAATATCCGGACTAGCCACAATAAATTCGCTAATATCGATGCCTGTAGCCATATTTTCGCCTAAAGAAGTCCCTTTTATTGTAGCTCGATCGATACATCCGAACAACAAAAAAGCACCCCCTTTCGAGGATGCGTTTTATCTAATGATTTAGACGCTAACTGATTGAAATGCCAAAAATAGGAGATTTATAGACTTTACCATCAAAGTTAGGTTGATGACTGAAGCTGGAAATCGCCATCATGTTGTATAAGCAACACGATTAATAACAATTGCTATTAGGAGTCTTTTTTGGCTTGCTTTTTATTCAATTTTCCCGTGAAGAAAGCACCGAATCCGAGTAATCCTAAACCCAATAAATTGGACGGTTCAGGAACACTAACGCCACCAGTATTTTGAATAATGGGGTTTTGGGTGACTGTTACTGTTCCAGCAGCAGTAAATGTTAACCCCGTCACAAAAGCAGTAGGATTAGTTGGATCGAGCATTTCCGCAGGATCGATATCACTGATGCGAAAATCACTAAAGCCAAGGGGATTAACACCCAACAAGTTGAAAGTTGTTCCCGCAACTAGAGAATAATTGCCAAATCCGGGTAATTCTAGGATAAAGTTACTGTCGCCCTGGGGGAGAGCATTGGGGATTAAAACAGAGGCGAATAAGGGTCCGCCTGTCACTGCGTAATCGTATCCTACCGACACAATCGGATCGAAAAAGATGGGGTTAGTTGTACCCAATCCATTATCACCGACGGGAACACCAGGAAAGGTAAAACCGTCGGGGTTGCTTGGATTTGGGGTAGGGAGAAGCGGATTGGTAGGCGTTGTTCCGGGTTGGGAAACTGGTTCTCCATCTAAACGAGCAATCCAAGCTTCGTTCAGACCATTAGGGTTAGTCCCATAACCCACAACCGTTAACCCATCGGCAGAAATTGCGTTAGCTCGATTCAAAGACCAACCGGTTAAATCTAAACCATAATCATTAGTTAAAACCTGTTGTAAGCTCCGCATCCCTTGCGTGCTATTCCAGATAAATGCCTCTTGAAAGAACATCCATTGCGAGGTGGAAGCAACCACAACGGAACCATCGGCTGATACTGCTAGACTTGAAACCGTAGTTCCAGGTAACTCCCCTAATCCTACCATACCCGTCTGTTCTGTCCAACGCAATACCTGAACACCATTAGGACTTTCACTATAACCAACCACAACAGACCCATCTCCTGATACTCCTGATACTCCTGAAGCACCGCGGAAACCTAGTCCTACCATACCTGTCCCTTGTGTCCAACGAAATGCCTGAAAACCAGTAGCACTATTGCTGCTACCAACAACAACAGACCCATCTGCTGACACTCCTCTAGCATGGCTAGAGAAGAAATCACCCCCCGATAAGTCCCCTAGTCCTACCATTCCCGTCTGTTGTGTCCAACGGAATGCCTCCCCACCACTAGCACTGTTGCTAAAACCAACAACAACAGATCCATCTGCTGATACTCCTCTAGCACCGCTATTGCGACCACCTCCCGGTAAGTCCCCTAGTCCGACCATTCCTGTTGCTTGTGTCCAACGGAATGGCTCTTGAAGGCTGCCATCAGGGTAAATAATGCTGTTGTCACCAACAACAACAGACCCATCGGCTGATACTCCATAGGCTCTGCTTTCACGCCCATGGCCACCATCCCCCGATAAGTACCCTAGTCCGACCATCCCCGTTGCTTGTGTCCAACGGAATGCCTGAGAACCAGTAGCACCATAGCCAGTACCAACCACAACAGACCCATTGGCTGATACTCCATAGGCTTCGCTGCTGAAACTACCACCAGGTAAGTCTCCTAACCCCTGAAAAGAGGCGGCTTGTGCCTGGAAAGCCACCCCGATCGCACCCAATCCGATCCCTAAGCTGATACAATTAGCTAGTATCTTGTTCATAACCTGATAAGACTCCAAAAAACTAAGTGATTCTTACAATCTAGATGTTCACTTTGGTTTTGTCTGTGGGAATTTGTGGCCATTTTGGATTTTCTGATACAATAATTTTTGTGGGATAAAGTGGGATTTAGTGACAAAAAGGAGGGCAAGGCTCATGAAACAAGGCTAAATTTTCGTTAATAAGGCAAGAGAACAGGCAAAAGTTTTCGCTTGTTTTTCCAACTTTAACAATATCTAATGTAAAGGACAAATTACTAAATTAAGAGGTTAATCAGTCAAAAAAAGGCAAAAAATGGAAGAATTATTAGAGTTAAAAAATCTATTACTAGCTGGCAATGTTCCCGATGCCTTGATCTTGGTAGAGGAAATGACAGAAATTAGCAAAGATGATAAGCTCAATAAGATTTTTAGCTTTAGTATTATTGTTCTATTACATCTGATTAAACGGCAAGCAGAAAAACGCAGTACCCGCTCATGGGAAACCTCTATTTCTAATTCTGTTCGACAGATTCAACGCATTAATCAACGACGTAAAACTGGAGGAAATTATCTAACACCAGAAGAATTAAAAGAAACCTTAGATGATGCTTATTTTTCAGCTTTAAGACAAGCATCATTAGAAGCTTTTGAAGGTATATATCAACCAGAAGAAATTGAAGCTATGATCGATAAAAATCAAATTATTAATCAAGCATTGGCATTAATATTAATCGATTAAGTAACAGGTGACAGTCGGAAACAAATCAGGAGGTTTAAATGTCAGGAAAAGCGAAACCCAACACCCAACACCTAAATCCGTCTGAATCGGCGCTCTCCTCCTCTCATTGCTTTTTGTTGGGTTTCCTTGGGTCTATAGTTGGGTTTCCTTGCGTCAACCCAACCTACTTTAGTTTCCTTGAGTCAATCCAACCGACGGTAGCAGAAGTCAAAATTATTCGTTATGTTGCTTAAAGATTAGCAGCCTATTTAAAAACCTTAACAGAGGAAAATTAATGATTAACTTAGAACAAATTCAACAAGATATTAACCAATTACCTGAAGAAGCACAAAACTTACTGATTGATTTTATTGAGTTATTAAAAAAACGCTATTCTTTAGCAAAAAAGCCAGAGATTGCAGCAAAAATAAACCCTGAAGCTCAAAGTACCCTAGACATTTTAAAAGAATCTGGATTAATCGGTTGTATTAGTGCAGAATCAGACCTTTCTACTAATTATAAATCCGTTCTCAAAGAAGGATTAAAAGCTAAATATGATCATCGTTGATACTGGGTTCTGGGTGGCTTTATTTAACAATAAAGATCAATATCATCTAATAGCACAGCAAACCTTAGCACAGTATTCTTCTCAACCTCTAATTACAACTTGGTGTGTTTTAACAGAAAGTTGTCATCTTCTTTTACAACGTTCTCCAAATCTCTATACAGGAGTTGAAAAACAAATAAAATTAATGAACGTATTTGAGAGACATCCCCAAAAATTTCTATTATTTCACCTTGAAAATACTCATCTAGAAAGAATTCAAGACCTTATGAAACAATATCAAAGTCTGCCAATGGACTTAGCCGATGCCTCCCTAGTTATCTTAGCAGAAGAGTTAGGAAATGGACGTATCTTATCAATTGATAATCGAGATTTTAATACCTATCGCTGGAAAAATAAAAAACCCTTTATTAATCTTTTCTCAAATTTCTAGTTAATCAGTAGTCCGTAGAGTGTAGGGTGCGTTAGGCGGCTATCAATTTAGTCAAAAAACCAAAATTAATAATTCGCCGTAACGCACCACCTCTATTATTAAATTGGTGCGTTACGCTATTGAAGAGCGCACCCTACGAGTCCGTAGAGTGTAGGGTGCGTTAGGCGGCTATCAATTTAGTCAAAAAACCAAAATTAATAATTCGCCGTAACGCACCACCATTAAATTGGTGCGTTACGCTATTGAAGGGCGCACCCTACGAGTAATATGACTACAAGCTTTACTTTCTAAGGCGAATTTGGTATGACAGTTTGCCCTTCCCGACTTTATGGGGTAAAATGTTCGTAGGCAATACATTGATCTCTTGCAAGAGGGAAGTAAAATGATTATTAGTCTGATAAAAAAACAAGAAACCTAAAATATGTTCCCTTATCCCAAACAGCAATACAAATGTTCTATCGCTTACTTATATGGATATTCAAACCCTTTTAGAATGGACAGATAAACAGGTATTAGAGAAAACCGGTAAACATCTTGATTCATTGCAAGAATCCATCTTACAGGGTATTTGGGAACATCAAGATTATGAAGAAATTGCCAAAGATAATCAGCGCAGTTATGACCATATAAAAAAAGAAGCATGGAAGTTATGGCAACTGTTATCTGATGTTTTTGAAGAAGATATAAAAAAGTCTAATGTTCGTTCTATTTTAGAAAATAAAGCTTCATCTACTATTTATCACTTTGTTAACTATCATTGTAATAATATCGGCAATAACCATATAAATATCTGTCGAGAAAATAATCCTTACTCAGAAAACAACTTAAAAAAGTCTTCAAATTTTCCAGATAATGATCATCAATCCCCCATAATTAACCTAACAAAAGCTCCTGAATTAAGGTGTAACTATGGACGCGATTTAGAACTATCTACCTTAAAAGAATGGCTAGATAATAAAACTCGATTAATTACTATTTATGGGTTAAGTGGAATCGGAAAAACAGCTTTAACCCTTAAATTAGTTTCAGAAATTGCCCCAGAATTTGATTATATTATTTATCGCAGCCTGGAAAATATTCCTCAATTAATCGCTCTCAAAGATGATCTAAAACAGTTTTTCAGCCAATCTCTATCAACCCCCTTACCCGATATAATAGA
>NZ_JADBUE010000362.1:0-36236 GCF_020245805.1 Microcystis sp. M179S2
ATATTTATCAGAAAAGTCATGATCAAGCTAGAGGTTTAAAGACTGCTCGGGTTCCAATTATTTTTATTAATAAATATTTTACACAATTCATACCAGGTAAGCAAGAGGGCTACGCCACTACTACCGAATCATTACCTACCCTATTCCAAGGGCTAATCCAATTAATGCCTATACAATGGGAACAATTATTAAAGGTTCGGGATTAACTATTGAAGAATTTAAAAAACTTTTATAAAACAATCTCAACCCATGAACGAACAACGCACCCAATCCTGTCTAAATTATGATTTTTTTGATTATTTGACTGATTAGGATTTCTCTCGGCTATCATCCCTCAAATCAAAGAGTAAGGGTATTATTTGCCATGAGTCAATATGTTCTACTTCGGATTCAAGTCATTCAGGAAGAATTAGAAGCCTTAAAAAAAATGGTCATTCATCATCAGACTCAAATTAAGGGTTTATGGAAAGATGTTGGGATCAGTGATGACGATTTAGAAGAGGCTAAAAAAGCAGTTTTTCGAGATTAGGTTACACTTCATTTTTATGATAAACGCTATAGTTATCATTAATGATCTTTTTAAGAGTTTAAATCCTTAAAGGGATTGATAACCTGTAAGCTATTATTGATAATTAAACCATCTTGCATATCTTCTGAGTAGAGAATAGTTGCATCGCCTAAAACTGCACTAGCAACAATCAGGCTATCCCAAAATGAAATTAAGTAGCGATCTCGTAATTTCACGGCATACTCAAGCGTTTCGAGGGAGACAGGTAAGATTTCACACCCTTGTGTCAATTCTTCAAGTAGATTTTGGATTTGTAAATTATTAAACCCTGCTTTGCGGATTAAATTTGAGCAAACCTCATTGACAACTTGTGTACTAATCATCAAGTTTTCTTGATTCGTAATATTTGTAGCTATTTGTTGCTTAGGGATGGCATTAGGATCGCTACAATTAACAATGAAGCGATACAGCCAAATATTAGAATCAATAAAGAAGGGTTGAGATTCACCAGCGTTCATTGGCTTCTTCTCTGGTAAGAGGATGGAAATCTTCAATTTTAATCGGATTTGCTGTTAACTGGGCGATTATACTCGTTTCTGACCATTTTTGGGGAGTAAGCTGGGAAGTTGAATTGGATGCTATAGTGAGTTTAACGCACTGTCCTTCATTGAGTTGGAGATTACTAAGAGGACGTAAAACGCCATTTTCAAAGACGGCTTCACAGGTTTGTTGCGGCATAACTCAATCCTTAATTCTAAATTACTCTTATTTTAACCGATGAATCAACAACGCACCCAATCCCGTCTAAACTATGATTTTTTTGATTATTTGATTAACTAGGATTTTTCTCGGCTATGATCTCTGGGATATAATTGTAATAATCGCGCCATAACCCTAACAATCATAGTCCTCATTCAATCATTCAAATCACAGTACAGACGATTATTTGATTAACTAGGATTTTTCTCGGCTATGATCTCTGGGATATAATTGTAATAATCGCGCCATAACCCTAACAATCATCGTCCTCATTCAATCATAATCCTAACAATCATAGTCCTCATTCAATCATTCAAATCACAGTACAGACGATTGTTTGATTGACTATTATTTTTTTCGGCTATCGTCCCTGTGATAGAATTCTGATAATCTCCCCATTCAATCCCCTACCCCGACCAATGCTTGGGCTATGCTAGAATGGTGATAAAAGCATAGAATCCTATGGTTCTTCGTTACTTGGTATGGTTCGATAGGGTGGCATAAATCGACTAAATCTTTATCTGGCAAGAGATTTAATTGATTAGTTCGCTCTGGATCGAAAACAGTTGACAAAAATCGCAGCAACACCTGTCTCTATAAGGGTTTCATTCCTTATAACCCCGTCCATTGCATAAGACAAACCGAAGAACCAATCCTATGTAGTTTAATTAGTTGAAACTGAATCGAAGAAAGTTATGTTAACAGAGATCAATATTGGCACTTTCATAAAAAGCGATCCCAAAATTCATGGAGGTTGTCCTATTATCGCGGGAACTGCTGTTACTGTACGAAGAATAGTGATCTGGTATAAGTTAGGATATAGTCCTGAAGAAATTGCCGATGAAATCCCTCATCTTTCTTTGGCACAAGTTTATGCCGCTCTAACTTACTATCATACTAACAAAGAAACAATAGAAGCAGAAATTATAGCCGAAGCCGCCGAAGCAGATCGCATTGAAGCATTACAATAATAGTTTTGCCCAAATTTTTATTAAGGACGGGATGATCTTAAAAATATGCAATATCAAGTCAATCTCAAGCAATCAGAAGAGGGATATGCTGTTTGGTGTCCTAGTTTACCTGGCTGTGCTTCTCAAGGGATAACTAAAGAAGAAGCACTCAATAATATTCAAGATGCAATTCAGTCTTATTTAGAAGTTGCTGCGGAGTTGAATCAAGGGATCGAATCTTATTATGTAGAAGTTGAATTAAATCATGCCTAGTCTTCCTGGAATTAATCATCAACGAGCAATTAAAGCGTTTGAAAAAGCAGGATTTCAGATTGTTCGACAGGGTAAGCATATTACCATGACTGATGGACAACATATTCTCACTATTCCAAGGGCTAATCCAATCAATGCTTATACAATGGGAACAATTATTAAAGGTTCTGGATTAACTATTGAAGAATTTAAAAAACTTTTATAAAAAAAATTAACCCATGAACGAACAACGCACCCAATACCGTCTAAACTATGATTTTTTTTGATTGTTTGATTGACTAGGATTGTTTTTGGCTCTCATCCCTGGGATATAATTGTAATAATCGCGCCATAACCCTAACAATCATAGTCCTCATTCAATTATGTTCAATTTTTTACGGAATGGCGAATCAAGGTGTTGTAGTTCTGGTAAGTTTCGTGGTTTAGAAGTGATAAGGAGTCTAAATTATGTTTGAACGGTTTACAGAGAAAGCGATTAAGGTAATTATGTTAGCGCAGGAGGAAGCGCGTCGCTTGGGGCATAATTTTGTAGGAGCGGAGTTTATATTTTTAGGGTTAATCGGTGAAGCGACAGGAATTGCGTCGCAAGTTTTAAGACAGCAGGGAATAACGCTAAAAAATGCTCGGATTGAAGTTGAAAAAATTCTAGGAAGGGGTTCAGGAATGATTACTATAGAACTTCCCTTTACAGAGTCTGCAAAACTCGTTTTAAACAGTGCATTATCATTTGCTGATAAATTAGGGAGTGAATCTATTGATACAGAGCATTTACTCATTGGAATTATTCAAGAGGGGGAAAGTACAGCAATAATTTTACAAAACTTACGGGTGAATCCGCAAGATTTAACTGTTTCTTTGAGTCAGTATATTCAGCAGCAACCCTCTAATCAGTTACCTCAAACTGTTTATGTGCTGCTTTACAATGTGGGAACAGACAATGAGGGTATTCATACTATAAGTGTAGATGATAATCACAAAATATTACTGTTTGAGTCTCAAGAAGATGCGGCTACTTTCGCACGACGATTAGGGGAGCAGAATTTTCTTGTACCGAGTGTTGAAGCAATAGAAGCTGAGGAGATTTTATTGTTTTGTAAGAACTCAGGTGATGATTGGGAATTTGTAGCGCAAGGAACAAATAGAATTCCTCCTTCTGAAAATCAAACGATAAATCAGCAAAATACTTTTGTAGATCAATCATCACAAGAATTAACTCTTAATACTGAAATACCCAACCAACAAGAATATGTAAGATTCTTAATGGAGACATTACAAAAAATCTCTGAAAATCCTAATCCTCAAGTTATTTATCCTTTCTGGGCGCAAAATCTTGATAAACTGGATGATAATTTAGCGGGCATTCTAGACATTTGGGTGAGAGAGACATTAACGCAAGTCACGCGAGAACAGACCCATTCTATCGCTGTTGTTATTGTCTATTTCAGTGAATTAATCCAACAATTTCCCCTCGGTAACATCGCCGCCAACAAAGAAGTTGCTATCACGGGTTATGAAATAGCCTTAAATATCTTCACTTTTGACGCATTTCCCCAAGAATGGGCAGCGATACAGAATAATCTCGGTGCTGCTTACACTAACAAAATCAGAGGGGATAAAGCTGAGAATTTAGAAAGGGCGATCGCCTTTTACAATGAAGCCTTGAAAGTGAGAACTTTTGACGCTTTTCCTCAAGATTGGGCAGCGACACAGTATAATCTCGCTGCTGCTTACAGTGACAGAATCAGAGGGGAGAAATCCGACAATTTAGAAAGGGCGATCGCCTTTTACAATGAAGCCTTGAAAGTGATAACTTTTGACGCTTTTCCTCAAGATTGGGCAGCGACACAGTATAATCTCGCTGCTGCTTACAGTGACAGAATCAGAGGGGAGAAAGCCGACAATTTAGAAAGGGCGATCACCGCTTACCATGAAGCCTTGAAAGTTTTTACTTTTGACGCATTTCCTCAAAATTGGGCAAGGACACAGAATAATCTCGCCATTGCTTACTTTTACAGAATCAGAGGGGAGAAAGCTGAGAATTTAGAAAGGGCGATCGCTGCTTACAATGAAGCCTTGAAAGTGAGGACTTTTGACGCATTTCCCCAAGATTGGGCAACGACACAGAATAATCTCGCTAATGCTTACTATTCCAGAATCAGAGGGGAGAAAGCCGAGAATTTAGAAAGGGCGATCACTGCTTACAATGAAGCCTTGAAAGTGAGGACTTTTGACGCATTTCCTCAAGAATGGGCAATGACACAAAATAATCTCGCTAATGCTTACACTAACAGAATTAGAGGGGAGAAATCCGACAATTTAGAAAGGGCGATCGCTGCTTACAATGAAGCCTTGAAAGTGAGGACTTTTGACGCATTTCCCCAAGAATGGGCAACTACACAGAATAATCTCGCTAATGCTTACAGGGACAGAATCAGAGAGGAGAAAGCCGACAATTTAGAAAAAGCGATCACTGCTTACCATGAAGCATTGAAAGTGTTGACTTTTGACGCATTTCCCCAAGAATGGGCAATGACACAAAATAATCTCGCTAATGCTTACAGTGAAAGAATCAGAGGGGAGAAAGCTGAGAATTTAGAAAGGGCGATCACCGCTTTGCATCAAGCCTTGAAAGTGAGAACTTTTGACGCATTTCCCCAAGAATGGGCAATGACACAGTATAATCTCGCCACTGCTTACTTTTACAGAATCAGAGGGGAGAAAGCTGAGAATTTAGAAAAAGTGATTGCATCCTATCAGAATGCTTTAACAATCCGCACAAAAGACGCTGCTCCTCTTGATTGTTTACTAACTGCCCGTAATTTAGCCAATTTACACTACGATGAAAAGCAATGGCAATCCGCCACAGAAGCCTATCATATCGCCATTGAAGCTGTCGAAAATGCCCGATTAGAAGCACTTAACCCCCAAAATCGCCAAGAAACCCTCTCTAATGCTATTGATGTATTCCATCGCATTGTATTGGCGCATCTTAACCTCAATCAACCTGAGAAAGCTTTAGAATATATCGAACGCAGCAAGGGGCGTAACCTGGTGGAATTAATGACTCAGAAAAATCTACAACCGCAAGGCGTTAGTCAACAAATTAAGGTTCAATTAGATGAATTAAAGCAAAGAGTGGTTAATGAACAAATTCGTTTACAACATCAAAGTATTAACCATAATTCAATGCGTAGTGATAACCTAACTCCCTACGTTCAAGATCATAGTCATCTGAAAGAATATCAACAAGACTTAGATGATTTTATTGCAAGAGAAATTAAAGATCCTCTCTTTAGCCTCACTCAAAAAGTTGAGCCGATCCCATTTACAGAGATTCAGGCTTTAACTGATGCCGAAACTTGTCTGCTACAATGGTACATTACATTCGAGAAAATACTCGCTTTTGTCGTGTCTGCTGATGGAGAGGTTAAAGTTTGGCAATCTTCCGAAAATGATAAAAATCAATTCTTGGATACATTCAATAATTATCGACAGCTTTACTACTCCAAAAATGGCAAGCAAGAATGGAAAAATCAACTGTCTAACCTCTTACAGACTTTTGCTGATATTCTGCATATTAATGATATTCTTGCCCTCATTCCCGATACTTGTCAACGGTTAATTATTATTCCCCATTTGTTTCTGCATATTCTCCCTATTCACGCTTTCCCGATTAACAAAAACCAAATTTTACAGGATAAATACAATATACAATATGCCCCTAGTTGTCAAATCTTGCAAAAAATCTCCCAAACTTTTCACCATTCCGACTTTAATAAACTGTTCGCCATCCAAAACCCCACCAAAGACTTATTTTACACTGACTTAGAAGTTAATATCCTCTCAACTTTCTTTACTGAACCTCAAGTTATCGCCCAAGATAACGCCACTAAAAACGCTGTTCTTCCCCATCTCAAATCCTCAGATAACCACTGTTATCATTTCTCCTGTCATGGAGGCTTTAACCCAGCTAATCCCCTTGAATCCGCCTTATTCTTAGCCAATAAAGAATCCTTAACATTAGGCGAAATCTTTGAACTGCGCTTGAATAAATGTCGCCTTGTCACCCTTTCTGCCTGCGAAACTGGCTTAATTGATTTAAACTCTATCAGCGATGAATATATCGGTTTACCCAGTGGTTTTCTGTTTGCAGGAAGTCCCAGTGTTGTCAGTAGTTTATGGACAGTTAATGACCTGTCAACCTCCTTCTTGATGATTAAATTATATGAGATTTTATTTGATGAGAATCAGCAAGTTTCTGTACCAGTTGCTTTAAAACAAGCTCAAAACTGGTTACAGAATTTAACCGTTAAAGAGGCTGAGAAAAATTTAGAAAGCCAAACCTTTCAACAAGCGTTAATTCAACTACAAAAAACCCTTTCAAAAAAAGAGTTATTTGAATTAGAAGATGCGATCGCAGTGAGGCAAACTAAATGGAAAACAATGTCTCCAGAGGACAAACCCTTCAATAATCCTTTTTATTGGGCTGCATTTATCGCTTCAGGTGTTTAAATCAGGATTATTTAACTTTCTGGATTCGACTTGTCCGTATTACAAAACTCAGCTAAGGAAACTTTAACAATATAACCAGCGCAAGGAGTAGCAACTGCCACTAAAACTGGATTACCTGCCGTTATTAATGCACCAATTATACCCCCAATTAAATCAGGAGCTAAACCTTCCTTAAACTTTGCATCACAAACCACCTGACGCGCTTGCTTTAACGCAGATTCCCAAGTGATTCCCGCTCTCACATCTTCAATGTCGGCTCGACGCGCTAAGATACGAGCAGCTTGTTCTAGATCCCCTTCACAACGCTCAATCACATCAATATCTCCTAATGCTTTAGAATCTTCTGCCAATTCAGCGCGAAACTGGGCAATTTCTTCAGGAGTAACTTTAGTTGATTCAATATCCATAGGTTATTCTTATTTACAGACAATACTAATTGTATAGTTTCTATTTTGCTATCTATCGATAGTTTTTCATAGAAAGTGTTAATCTAACTGGTTACTGATAACTGAAAAGGTTCTTAATTCCCTACCATTGTGATAATTACTGTCATTTAAACCACGACAAAGTTAACTAATTTGCCCGGGACAACAATCACTTTTTTGATTTCCTTACCCTCTAAATAACGTTGGGCGATTTCTGATTCCAGGGCGAGGGTTTCTAGGGTGCTTTTATCGGCACTAGCGGGAACTTGTATCGTGCCTCTGGTTTTTCCCAAAATTTGGATGACAAGGGTAATCTCGTCCACAATCAGGGCAGTAGGATCAACTTTTGGCCAGGGTTGCAGGTGAATTGATTGGCTATGGCCTAAAGCTTGCCATAATTCTTCGCTAAGATGGGGAGCAAAAAGGGAAAGTAAGATTAATAAGGTTTCGATTCCTTCCCGATAAATGGGGGATTCAAAACACTTATTATCCCCTAAAGCGTTACTGAGTTTCATCAATTCGGAAATGGCGGTATTAAATTGATAATCCCCTTCTAAATCCTCGGAGATTTCTTTAATAGCGGTGTGAATTGCCCGTCTTAAATCTTTGTCAGTTTTCGAGAAAGTCTCTATTTTTTTGACTTGCTTGGGTTTATTTTCAATATATTCGCTGACTAAACGCCACACCCGATTAAGAAAGCGAAATTGTCCTTCTACCCCCGCATCATCCCACTGTAAATCTTTTTCTGGGGGTGCGGTAAAAAGTATAAACATTCGGGCAGTATCGGCCCCGTATTTTTCCAGGACTTTCAGAGGATCAACGCCGTTATATTTCGACTTAGACATTTTTTCAAAGAAGAAAGATAGAACTTCCCCCGTGTCTTTATCGCAATATTTATCCTCTTTATAGATAACATTTTCTGCGGGGACATATTTGCCAGTTTCGGGATTTTTGTAGGTTAATCCCTGTACCATTCCCTGGGTTAACAGACGGTTAAAAGGTTCATCGACATTAACTAAACCTCGGTCTCTTAAAACTTTGGTAAAGAAACGAGAATAGAGTAAATGTAGGATAGCGTGTTCGATTCCTCCGACGTATTGATCCACGGGCATCCAATCATTAACCTTCTCAAATTGAAAGGGTATATCTTCATTTTTAGCATCGGTATAACGGAGGAAATACCAACTAGAATCGATGAAAGTATCCATGGTGTCCGTTTCCCGTTTTGCGGGAGTTCCACAGCGAGGACAATCCACATTTACCCAGTCTTCTAATTTGGCTAAAGGAGAAGCACCTCGACCGCTAAATTCGACATTTTCCGGTAAAGTAACGGGTAAATTATCGATAGGTACTGGTACGGTTCCACAGTTAGGACAGTGGATAACTGGAATCGGACAACCCCAATATCTTTGACGGGAAATTAACCAATCCCGGAGGCGATATTGTATTCTAGCTTTGCCGTAACCTTGGGCAGTGGCATAATCAATAATAGCGGTTTTTCCTTCTTGGGAATTCAGTCCATTAAATTGAGCGGAATTAATCATAATTCCCGCTTCTGTATAGGCCTCTTTTAACTCAATTTCGCCACTTTCTGGAGTAATAACTATCTTAATTGGCAGGTTATTTTCCTGAGCGAATTTAAAATCGCGACTGTCGTGAGCCGGGACTCCCATCACTGCCCCCGTCCCGTATTCGTAGAGGACATAATCAGCAATTAAAATCGGAATTTCTTCACCGGTAAAAGGATTAATTGCCATTCCTCCGGTTTTAATACCGCGTTTGGGTTTATCTTCGGCGGTTCTTTCTAATTCGCTTTCGCTGGCTATCTCTTGAATAAAAGTTTCTACGGCCGATTTTTGTTCGGGAGTGGTAACTTGTAAAGTTAAGGGATGTTCGGGAGCAAGTACCACATAAGTGACTCCATAAACCGTATCGGGACGAGTGGTAAAAACGGCAATTTTTTCTGTGGAGTTAACAAGAGGAAATTCTAAATAAGCACCTACCGATTTACCAATCCAGTTGGCCTGCATGGTTTTAACCCGTTCTGGCCAACCGGTAAGCTTATCTAAATCAGTGAGTAATTGTTCGGCATAATCGGTGATTTTTAGGAACCATTGCCGGAGTAATTTTCTTTCTACTTTAGCACCCGATCGCCAAGATTTTCCTTCACTATCTACCTGTTCATTGGCCAAGACAGTTTGATCGATAGGATCCCAATTCACTGCCGCTTCTTTTTGGTAGGCTAATCCTGATTCAAAAAACTGTAAAAATAGCCATTGGGTCCAACGATAATATTCCGGGGAACAGGTGGCAACTTCTCTTTCCCAATCGATAGATAATCCTAACTGTTGTAATTGCCGTTTCATCTGGGCAATATTTTGGTCTGTCCATTTTGCCGGAGGAACTCCCCTTTCAATGGCGGCATTTTCTGCCGGTAATCCAAAAGCATCCCACCCCATGGGATGCAGCACGCGATAACCCTGCATTCTTTTCAGACGGGCAATCACATCGGTGATAGTATAGTTGCGAACGTGACCCATGTGCAGGTTGCCCGATGGATAGGGGAACATGGAGAGGGCGTAAAATTTCGGTTTATCGGCGTTTTCTGGGGTTTTGTCCAATCCCATTTGCTGCCAAATCTTCTGCCATTTCTGTTCGATTTCTGCGGGGTTGTACGGCACTGGGGTCTTTTCTCCTGAGTTGTATCTATCCCTCCCATTTTACAGCAGCCGGCTGAGGGCGATTGCCAGTCTTGGAGTTATCCACCCTAGCAAAAACCCTCTGGGTTTTAGTGGTTAATTTTCCCGGGGAATATTAAACCTCTTGCATAATTAACTTTTGAGGGTTCAAAAACCTCAAAAATAAGGATTAAATCGCATAAAATCTGTAAATAGACCATTTAACTGATTATTATTCATTCTTAATTCTCCTGACTACTGACTACTGGCTACTGACTCCTAACCCTAACAACAATTTTTGATTTTTACAAGAGGTTAACAGCCGTTCGACTTCACCCAATAGTTACTTGACTGGTATCGACGCCGGTTGCCCCATGGACTTTACTGGCAATTGCAACCATTTTATTTAAAGTCGCCTGATGGGAAACCTTGCCTTTTAGTACAACTTTACCACCAGTTTGAGCGACCCACAATTTGTCTTCATCAGCTAAATCCGGTGTCTCGTCAAAAGCTAAAACTACTCGTTTAGCTAGGCCGCTTTCGTCGTATTTTCCATCTAATCCGACTCTTTCGGGGGGAATACCCGCAGCAGCGGCTTTCCCCGCAATCGCACTAGCGGCATCGGCCGGTTTATCTAAGCCAAAAATTCTTTTTAACCAATCCATTGCTAACACTCCTGATTGAGTTCTAAAACCCCAATTTCTTTAACAGAGATTTGGTGGAAACGATGTGTCGATCTAATCCTAAACGATCAGGACTGACTCCCACCGCTAAAGCGACTAATTGGGAAAAATGTAACACGGGTAAACCTAAACTTCGACCGATCGCTTTTGCCACTTCCGGTTGTCGGGAATCAAGATTAAGATGGCATAAAGGACAAGGGGTGACTAAACAATCGGCCCCCGCTGCCATGGCCTCTAAAATGTGTTTTCCTGCCATTTGGAACGATTGGGTGGTGGCATAACTGGACAGGGGCCAACCACAGCATTGAGTGCGTCCTTGATAATAAATCGGATTTGCTCCCACCACCCGAAAGACATTTTCTAGGGATTCCGGCTGAAAAGGATTATCGTAGGGGAGAGTATCCTGGGCCCGCAGGAGATAACAACCATAAAAACTGGCACAATTTAAGCCTGATAAGGGACGAACCACCTTGGCCGCCAGATTATCTAAGCCATAATCGCCGACAATTGCCCAGAGTAGGTGCTTAACCGTCGTCGTACCTTGGTAGGGGGAACAATGTTCTTTCTGTAAATAATTATTAACTTCCTCAACATAATTGGGATTATTATGCTTTGCTTCCTTCAAGCGCTCATCCACATGACCGATCACTCCTTGACAGGTGCTACAGTGAGTCAACAGGGGTAAATTGAGGGCTTCCGCTAGGGCAATATTGCGCGCATTGACGGCATCTTCCAAGAGTTGCGAATCTTCCTTATAGGTTCCCGAACCACAACAGGCAGCTTTTTTGAGTTCGACTAAATTAATCCCCAAAGCTTCCGTCAGGGCTGCCGTGGATAAATATAGTTCCCGACAGGCACCTTGGGCGACACAACCGGGAAAATAAGCATACTGGAGATTTTTGACTGTCATGGATTCTAGGAAATTACTACTCATTACCTATCTACCATCTTGGCCCCCTTCCCCTCTGTCATCACTAAAGTCATGGAATTTCTTAATAGACAGCCTTTTGTGAGCTGCTCCCAACAAGTGTATGCTAGTTTGCCCCCCGAAATAATATCCAAAAACGAGGAGAGCCATCTCAACAGTATAATGCCTCTCCTTGAGAAAAATTGTTGTTTTGAGGAGTCGATAATGTAAATGGCAATCTGTCCGGTCAAGAGGTGATTTACCGGTAGAATTGAGAGTGCAGCCGAGAAATTGCGGCCAGAAACCCTATTTTGTCGGCTTAGGCCGCTTGGGGGAGGGTGATGACAGCATCAAAGTCAGCACGGCTAGGAAAAATCGAGAGAACCCGATCGAGTTGGGTTAATTCAAAGATAATCTTGACTGAAGGTGGAATAGAACAGATATTGAAGGATTTTTCTTGACTTTGAGCCAGACGAAAGGCAGTAACTAAAGCCATTAATCCAGCGCTGTCGAGGAATTCCACCCTACTCATATCCACGAGAAAAGTGATAGAGCGACTCTGGTTAACCAGATTGGTGAGCTGCTCTTGAAATTCTAGGACGTTAGCGGCGGTAATATAGCCGTTTGGCTCAAATAGAGCAATTTCCGGGACTTTTACAGGACTTTTCATGGCTGGGCTTTGAAATTCATAAATGAACCTTTTAACTGGAGATCAGATACCGCTATTATGTCCTAACTTTCTGATTTTGCAACCCCGGTCTTGATAAATTTCCTCTCTCCTGAAAAGATTAATCTTTTCTTAATCTTTCCCCTGTGGGAAGGAACCACTTTTAGGTTAACCTGATGATCCGGGGAGTCAAGAGGAACAGTGATCAAGGCTTATTAGGGCGAATACCAGGGGAAAGTCGTTAGGTTTAAGCTCTAATCCCGAATGACTGATGATGAACCAGCATTATACTGGTATTTTTGCTGAAATAAAGTAAAGCAGGATACAGAAACTAGATTTATTGAACTAGAGTAAGGAAATTGTGGATACCCAGCCGACTATCCGCCAATTAGTGGAACAAGCCCTATATTATCGTCAAATCACGCCAGAAATCGAAAACGGAATTAATGAACTCCTCGCTCGTCTTGGCTACGTTTCCGATGTGGATTACGAGGCCCTAGAGTTACTCATGGATGAAATGGACGAGGGCCGGATTAATCTCGTTCCCCGTCGGTAACTTCAGTTATCAGTGGTGAGTTTTCAGTTCACTGATGGCCTTTCGGTTCCTGTTATGCAATGGACGGGGTTATAAGGGATGAAACCATTATATAGAAAGACATTTAGCGATCACCCGATCAAACCGAACCTAGGCGTTGGGTTTCATGCTTCAACCCAACCTACGTTCATCTTATATTTAATTCCACCCACCTACTTAGCGATCACCCGATCGAACCAGACCAAGTAACGAAGAACCTCACTGATTACTGTTTACTGTTTACTGATTACTGATGACTGAACAATCCCCCAAAACCCAATTTCCCTAAATTTCCCCAAATTAATATAATTGACTTCAGGCTTTCTCTTAACCTGATTTTTTCCATGATTCCTTTAACTCTTAATCTCTTGCAAGGTTCCGTTACTTTTCGTTTCAGTCCCAGTGCTGCTCTGGATTTGCAAAGGGAAATTAATATTTTACTCGATCACCTGAAAGCGATCGCCAGTAATGCCGCTAGTGGGGGTAAACCCCAACCCCAAAAACCGCTGGAATATCAGCACACTGGTGATGTGTTTCTGGAAGTGTTTTGTAATCCCAATATTTATCCGAGTCCTTTTTCGGCTAAAGTTTTGTTAACGGTTCGTGACGATCGCCTACGCTTAACCACAGAAGCAGAATTAACCCGTGTAATCGAGGATTTAGAGCGTTATATCGACCAAAATAGTTAGAATCGGGGGATTTTTGGGGTTTCGACCTTTCCTTGTCGTCCCACCTCTCCCCATCTGATTATTCTTCTCTAGCTTGCCATGTTACCGACCGATTTATTGATTTCCCGTCAAAATGGCGAGACAATTATTCCCAAACGCTTACCGATCGCTCCTGATTATCTGATGATCGCTCAAGAACAAATCACCTGTTTTCAGGAAAGTATCGGTCAAACTAAGGGAGAATTAAGCCAAAAACTCCTAATCTTGGAGGGAGACAGTCCCGATTATAAAATTAAACGGGGATTTGCTCACCTATTAACCAATCATTTTGCCACCTTTGAGATTATTAGTCCCTTAGAACCGCAGGAATTAAGAAAAAGAGTTTTTGAACAAGCGGCTAACTTTGTTCCTATTCCCCAAAATCGATCGCTAATTCTTCAAACAATTGCCCAGCAACTCAGCCAAGAATTAAATCAAGAAATTTTTCCAGTAGCTCTAGAAAAAGGACTCTATGCTGATTTAGCAGAGAATAAAATTCTCACTCAATTTGATGCTCCCACCCCCGAAAACTTAATTCATCGTTTTAACCTCTCGCAAATTCAAGGTATTTTTTATCGGGCCAGTTATTTAATCATCAACGTCCACCGCAACGATCCGGGGGAATATAAATATCTCTTTCGCTATCTAAAACTATTTCGTTTAATGACTTATATCGAAGGGGATGCCGACACGGGATTTACTATTACTATCGATGGTCCCACCAGTTTATTTAAAGCTAACAGTCGTTATGGCATTGAAATCGCTAAATTAATTCCTGCCTTACTCCATGTTACTCACTGGAATCTGAAGGCACAATTACAGTATAAAGATTCCTATACAGGAACTATTAAAAAACAACAGTTCAATTTAGAGGATAACTGTGGTCTGGTGTCCCACTATTCCCCAGGTAAACCCTACGATAGTATGTTAGAGGAATCTTTCGCTAAACGTTGGTTACAGTTAAAAACTGAATGGCAACTAGAAAGGGAAGTGGATTTAGTGCCTTTACCCGGAGGAGTGATGATTCCCGATTTCCGTTTAGTGCATCCCGATGGTCGCGTTTTTCTCCTCGAAATTGTTGGTTATTGGCGACCAGAATACCTACAAAAGAAATTTTTACAGGTTAAATCGGCCCAAGCAAATAATCTAATTTTAGCCGTATCGGAACGGTTAAATCTAGAAAAAGCCGGAGTTAAATTTCAAAATCTACCCGCTCAGGTTATCTGGTTTAAAGATAAATTATCACCCCAAGCAGTGTTAGAAGTTTTAAGTTAAAGGTTTAGGAAGCTAAAAGCGGAAGTATGGTTTGATACTCCCGCTTTGGTTTAATCACACTAGGTTAACCTTTTTGCTCAAGACCGGACAATGAGTACTACATCATTGAGCAATGGTAGGATTGATGGACACTTTCACCACTTTATTTTTTTCTTCTTCCGCTTTCGGGAGAGTGAGATTGAGAATGCCATCTTTGTATTCAGCAGTCACGTTATTGTTATCAACCCGAACCGGTAGAGGAATAACCCGATGAAATTTACCATAACGGAACTCAGTGCGGGTAAATCCTTCTTCTTCGGTTTTAATTTCCGATTTTCTTTCACCATTAACGGTCAGACTATCGGCTGTTACTTCCACGTTGAGGTCTTTGGCTTCCATACCAGGTATTTCCAGTTTAAGCTGAACGGCCTCTGGCGTTTCGGTAATTTCCGCCGCCGGGATGAAGGATAACCCCATTTTTTCGCCATTGCCCACATCAGTCGGTACAAGACGGTCAAACAAGCGATTCATTTCTTTCTGTAGGCTTTCTACTTCTCTGAAAGGTTCCCAACGTATAAGTGCCATATAAGTCACCTCCGAAGTTTTCTTAACGCTAGAGATGTTGGTTTATCTCTACCCTCTTATGATAGATAAAAGATTCTCTGACCGGGGTAGGGTTTTCGGTATTGAGTTTTTCCAGATTCCCGTACTATCTCCTATACTAGAGCTAGGTGAAAAAGTTTTTCCCGGGGAAGTGGGGGGTTTTCTCGGTGAACAGTAATCAGTGAACTGATAACTGATAACTCAAATCTGATAACTCAAATCTGATAACTGACTCCTAACCCCACCAACAAACTTATTCAGCAAACCCTAATTATCTACTGATGAATAATTAAACTTTCTAAACTGGTTTGTAAATCTTGGGTTAATTGGGCTACGGCCGAGCGTCGATCGCTTTTATAATCAGCATAGCGCTCGGATACAGAAATAGGTTTACCAATAGTTATTATCGCTTTTTGTTGACCAATTTGGGGACGAAAAAAGGGATTACCTCCCTTAATTCTTGTCACTAAATCCCAGAGTAATAAAATTGTCTCGGCAAATCTTTCTACGGTGGGTTTTTCTTTGACATAATAACCGGTTACTGAGACGAAACTTTCGACAATTCTCATGTGCCACATTTTTAAATTAGCTTCATCGGCCAGGCGATCAGCTAATCCTAATTCAAGGGGAGAAATAGAATGAGTGGGTTTTAATTCTTGGCGATAAATGCGTTCCCATCCTGCTTGTTCTAAACGACGACAGCGATCGATTACATTACCATTAGGAGAAACATTAAAATACTTTTCTACGGTTTGGAGGGCCACATCTAATAAATTGGCTAAACGTTTGGCTAGGGTTTCATTTGGATCATCACCATTGGCAGGTACTACAGGCAAAGATTGATAGTAGAAATCTCGATAAAAATCCTCCATTAAGGATAATAATCTTTCTCCTAACCGAAAAAGACGCTCGTATAAAACCTTTTCTTCTCGGGATGAATTCGGGGTGGGTTCTAAACCGCTATCGTTTTCTAAATTAGTTAAAATTTGCTCGATTTCTTGCCACACTGGAGTCAGATAAAAATACTGAATACCAATAGGTAAAATAATTACTTCTTGCTGTTGTTTAGCTTTTTTGACATCATCCACCCCCCAAAAAGCTAATTGAGAAATACCCGGTTCAATTGCGCTAACAAGCTCATTATGTCCGTTAGTTGCCCCTTCCGGAGCAGCGGCTAAAGGATAATCTCCTTCTAATAATAAACGACGAGCCGAACGCAATCCGATTAAATCGGCTTTTCCCCGTTGAATTGGTGTGCCACCTAATTTAGAATATAACCATCCTACCCTTTCTCCAGCCCATAAAGGAATCCCTCGATCATACATAAAATGAGCGTGAATTGGCTTGTTTAATTTTATTCCTAACTCTTCTGCTTTTTTGGGTACTAATTTCCACAAAAGATAGGCCATACAGTAGGGATCGTTAATACTGGGATGACGGAAAGCAAGCAGTAAACGGACTTTTTTCTCTTGACTTTTTTGATAAAATGTGATTAAAGTTTCTAGATTGGCAGCGGAAATTTCTCTTAAGTTGGTTTGAGTTTGTAACCAAAGAGGTAAAAAGATTTGACATCCCTTTAAAAGCAAGGGATTAAGGTCAGGGGGGATAAATTCGAGGGGAGGTTGCGCGCCCAAAGATAGATTAGACATATAAGTATAAGTAGTCGTGCCAAATAAATTTCCTAGTTGAGACAGTTATCAGTTATCAGTTATCAGTTATCAGCTTCTGAAGGCAAGAGGCAACAGGCACTCGTGCAAAAGACAGAATCTGACAATTCTCCTACCTAAAAAGAAGGTTAGAAACTAAGCACATCAAAGCTTTTAGCTTAACCAATTAGGTCTTAGATTCGACCCTTGTTATCAGTTATCAGATTTGAGTTTTCAGTTCACTGTTTACTGTTTACTGTTTAAGGAAGAATAAAAGAAAACTCTGATCAATAATTACCCACTGGTCAAAAGATAATCACAGCAGCAAACAGGTGTCGAGCTAGATTTCAAATACACTGAGATTGCAGGATCCCTCAACCGTGAAAGGAGAAATTAACCGACTTTAAGCGAGGAG
Organism: Microcystis sp. M179S2; assembly: GCF_020245805.1. NCBI lineage: Bacteria > Bacillati > Cyanobacteriota > Cyanophyceae > Chroococcales > Microcystaceae > Microcystis > Microcystis sp. M179S2. The sequence continues at coordinate 17,562 of NZ_JADBUE010000362.1, forward strand.
GAACACCAGTATTTTACCTCCTCACCTAAACAAATACAGCTATACTATAGCTCTATCCCCATTTCTCGCAAACGAGCCGCCAGCTGTTGAGAACGCTGTCTTTCCGCTTCCAGAGCTTGCTGAGTAGCATTTAATTGCTCCTGTGCTGCGGCCGCTTGCTCCTGTGCTGCGGCCGCTTGCTCCTGTGCTGCGGCCGCTTGCTCCTGTGCTGCGGCCGCTTGCTCCTGTGCTGCAGCCGCTTGCTCCTGTGCTGCAGCCGCTTGCTCCTGTGCCGCGGCCGCTTGCTCCTGTGCCGCGGCCGCTTGCTCCTGGGCTGCTTCTTCTGGCAAGGGGATTAAATTGCCTTCCGAGTCATAAAATCTCGCCCAAATTGCCGTTTCTCGGTCAATAGTCCCCTCCCAAGTTCCCAACCAATAGCCTAAGGTTTCGCACCATAACCAGCCGCGCTCGTTTCGTTCTAAAGAATGGTAGCGTTGGTCTGCTCCTAAATGCCATCCTTGTAAAGAATTGGCATCAAAAGGATCGTAGATGAAATAATCTGGTGTGCGGAAGGTTCCCTCATAAATGGCTTTTTTTCGCACTTTATCGGTTCTTGCGGTACTAGGAGAGGTTAATTCCACGATAACGTCAGGATAACGTCCCTCTTCTTCCCAAATTACCCAACCCTGTCGCTCTCTGCTGCCATCGACATTGAGGACAGCGAAGAAATCGGGCCCGCGAAAATCGCGATTTTTCGCCTGTTCGCGGCTGAAATAAATAAACATATTGCCACCCGTGTAGAAGTCGTCTCGCTCACCGTAACCTTCCTGTAGGGAGCGAATCAGTACATTCATGGCAATGCGGTGTCGGTTGCTTTCCAAGGGTTCACCATCATCAAAAATTAAGTCTGTGGGGGGTGGGGGGGGTTCCCAGAAGTCCTCGAAATCTTCTTCTATCAGTGCCGGAGAGGTGGCAGTTTCGTCGCTTTTGGCAATCGTCATTTTTTCGGCCTCTCTAGGTGGGAGTATCCATGTTTTTGCTGATTATTGATCCTATGTTACATCAGAATTTAGGAGTGAGGAGATAGATGTTAGGAGTTGAGAAAATTATCTCCGCTTAACAATGATCAAAACTTTTCTTCCGGGTGCGTTATACTGGGCTAACACACCCGACTAATACTAAATCCGTTGAGTATAGGCTACATATCAGGAGAGGCAATAGGCACTCTTGCAATAGGCAAAAGGAGCAATAGATAATCAGTTTTTAATAACCAGATTTAGTATAATATCCTTAAGCTAACCAAAAAACTTGGCTTTATCTTTAACTAATTTTGTCCCGATTCCGGCGGCAATGACCTCAGAGAGAATGCTAATTAAACGATAGATAGCAACGGTGATAAGTACGTTAGCGGCGGGAAAGTTTTCTGTGTCTAAAAGTGCGATCACTGTAGCTTCAAAAACTCCTAATCCTCCCGGCGCTCCGGGGACAACTAAACCCAATAACCAAGCAAAACTAAAGGTTCCTAAGAGGGGTAAAATCTGAGCGGGGGTAATCATTTTTAATACCATCCAAGCTAAAATAAAACCCGCACCGCGCCACAATAAAAATCCAGTTTCACCCAAGAGAGGGACGAGAGGATATTTAGTTAGATAAACAGGTTCTTGAGCAATCTTTTTCTTTTGGCTAAGGATTTTCAGAGGATAATTTAAAAATTTGGGATGAATGCCGATTAAAATTAATCCTAAAACTAATATCTGTATCCCTAGACTTGAGCTAGATTTCATCCAACCTAAACCACTACCAATAACTGCTATGGCTAAGGCTGCACACACCAGCAATAAAAGTTCTAATAAAACGCTTAAACTAGCGGTTCCCCAATCACTTCCTGCTTTATTAATTGCCACGATGCGAGCATAAAAGTGACCGATATTACCGGGTAGATATTTTCCTAAATTGGTAATCATATAGATGCCAATTCCCTCGGAAGTTTTAATCGGTTGTTGATAGCTTTTGAGTATCCATGTCCACACCCATCCTGCCCAAATTTGAGCGATAACAGTGGTTACAAGTGCCAAGAAAAGAAATAACCAACCATGATTTTCAATTCTAACTGAGGTGACGTTATCCCAGTTATTTTTAAGGTTACTGAGAACAAAAAATAAGGTTCCCCCAATAATCAGCCAACGTAGAAACTTTTTCAGCATTTCGTTTTTTCCTTTATTCATTTTCTGGAGGGAACCAATCGAGATCAAGGCGATTTTCTAAACTGTAGGGACATTCCCCAGGAAAACTAACTTGATTATCGGTTTTTTCTCTAACATAATTTAAAGCTTTCTGGTAAATACGAGGTAATTCTTGAGTGAGATAATTGCGGGGATTAGTAGTTAAATAAGTGTCGATCTGGTTTTTGAAATTGACGATTTCTGAACGCCAATGACTACGATTATATTCTCTTTCACTTGTCCAAAATTGTAATAATAAACAATCTCTAATAATTTGCTCTAATAAACTGGCAACACGAAACTTTTTTTCGTTTCCCAAGTCTTCTAATTCCTCGATTAAGTTTTCTAAGTCTAAAGCGTCAAATCTCTTCGCTTTTAAGAGTTCGATAGTTTCTTCCAACCAGAGGGAATCATCAATTTCGTAGAGAGTTTTTAAGTCGGGAATAACAGTCATTATCATCTCCTTTATTCGTAAGGTGGTAGCCAATTAGGATCGAGAAGTTCTTCTAAACTGTAGGGACAAGTATTAGGGAAAGTAACTTGATTTTTTGTCTTTTTCCGCACCAAGAAAACTGCATCTTCATAAATATTAGTTAATTCATTTTGTAAATAATTACGGAGATTGGTGGTTAAGCGTCTTTTTAGCTGAATTTGAAAGTTGACTATTTCTAACTCCCAGTGATCCTGATTATATGCTCTTTCCTCTGTCCAAAACTGTAGGAGTAAACAATGTCTAATAATTTGCTGTAAAAAACTAGCAACACGAAACTTTTTTTCGTTTCCCAAGTCTTCTAATTCCTCGATTAAGTTTTCTAAATCTAAAGCGTCAAATCTCTTCGCTTTTAAGAGTTCGATAGTTTCTTCCAACCAGAGGGAATCATCAATCTCGTAGAGAGTTTTTAAGTCGGGAATAACAGTCATTATCATCTCCTTTATTCGTAAGGTGGTAGCCAATTGGGATCGAGAAGTTCTTCTAAACTGTAGGGACAAGTATCGGGAAAGTTGACTTTATTATCGGTTTTTTGACGAACATATCGCACGGACTCAAAGTAAATTTGCTCAAATTCCTGTTCTAGATATTTACGAAGATTTGTGGTTAAATAACGTTTTAGTTTATCTTTAAAACTAACTATCTCTGCTTGCCAATGAGCTTGATTATATTTTCTTTCACTTGTCCAAAATTGTAATAATAAACAATGTCTAATAATTTGCTGTAAAAAACTAGCAACACGAAACTTTTTCTCGTTTCCCAAGTCTTCTAACTCCTCGATCAAGTTTTCTAAATCTAAAGCGTCAAATTTTTTCGCCTTGAGCAGTTCAATGGTTTCTTCTAACCAGAGAGAATCATCAATTTCGTAGAGAGTTTTTAAGTCGGGAATAACAGTCATTTTTTATCTCCTTTATTTGTAAGGTGGTAGCCAATTAGGAGCGAGCAGTTCTGCTAAACTGTAGGGACAAGTATCGGGAAAGTTGACTTTATTATCGGTTTTTTGACGAAGATAGCGAAGGGCTTTTTCATAAATAGTTGCCAAATTATGTTCTAGATAATTTCTTAAATTAGTCGTCAAATAAGTATTAAGTTCATCTTTAAAATTGATAATTTCTGAACGCCAATGAGCTTGATTATATTCTCTCTCGCTTATCCAAAATTGTAATAATAAACAATGTCTGATAATTTGCTGTAAAAAACCAGCAACACGAAACTTCTTCTCGTTTCCCAAGTCTTCTAACTCCTCGATCAAGTTTTCTAAGTCTAGCGCTTCAAAATTTTTAGCCTTGAGCAGTTCGATAGTTTCTTCTAACCAGAGAGAATCATCAATTTCGTAGAGAGTTTTTAAGTCTAGAATAACAGTCATTTTTTATTTCCCCTAGAATTGGCAATAGTGACCAGTTAAACCGATCACTAAAGCTTTTTCCTGTTTATATACTAGATAATTTTAGCGGCGCGCAGACCGAAAAAGAGACCGAGGGCAATTCCGGTAAAAACGATCAGATAACCCGCCAAAGCAGCAACAGCTAACACAGACATGGTGAAAATCTCCCAAGTAATTTAATCTTTTTTAGCATTGTACCGTTATTCTTGCCCTTCCCCTTCCTCGTCTTCTATATCTTCCCCAAAGCGCTGCTGGGGGGGGATTGCGGCGACAATTGCCTCGATTACCTTGCCGACTGGAACAATTTCTAAGCCCACATCTTCGGGATAAACTTGACCTCTAGGGACAATCGCCCGTTTAAAGCCCAATTTAGCCGCTTCTTTTAATCTTAGTTCCATTTGCGACACTAGGCGCACTTGTCCGCCTAATCCCACTTCCCCGATTAAGACTGTGCGCGGATCCACGACTCGATCGCGAAAACTAGCAACAACAGCGATCGCAACTCCCAGATCCGCCGCCGGTTCTTCCACTCCCAACCCTCCTGCGGAGGCAACATAGGCATCTAATTTCGATAAAGGAATGCCGACGCGCTTTTCTAAAACGGCGAGAATTTGCTGTAATCGGTTGTATTCTATGCCCGTGGTCGATCGGCGCGGGGAAGCGTAGCTGGTGGGGCTAACTAATGCCTGTAACTCCACCACAATCGGGCGTGTACCTTCACAGGCTACCACCGTCGCCGTACCCGGGGAAAATTCGTCGCGATTGCCTAAAAACAATTCTGAGGGGTTTTCCACTTCCACCAAACCGTGATCCACCATCTCGAAAATACCGATCTCATGGGTTGCCCCAAAACGGTTTTTCACGGATCTTAAGAGACGATGGGAGGCATAGCGATCGCCTTCAAAATATAACACCGTATCGACCAAATGTTCCAAAACTCGCGGACCAGCGATCGCCCCTTCTTTAGTAACATGACCGACAATCAATAAAGTAATATTCTCCCGTTTTGCCACCTGCATCAAGGCGGAGGTACATTCGCGAACTTGGGCGACGGATCCCGGTGCGGAAGTTAACGCCCCAAAATAAAGAGTTTGAATACTGTCAATTACCGCCACCTGTGGGCGTAGAGATTCTAATTCCCGCAAAATTTCCTCTAAATCGGTTTCTGGCAGAACATAGAGATGATTATCGAGTTCTGCGGTTGATTCAGAGGCTTTTTTATCCTTGCCATTGCCATTATTTTCCGACTCCACGGGGACCACTCCCACTCCTAAACGGGCAGCCCGCAGTTTAATCTGTTGTCCCGATTCTTCAGCGGAAACGTAGAGGATGCGCGGTAATCTTTGGGCGAGTTGGTTGGTAACTTGCAGTAAAAGCGTCGATTTGCCGATACCCGGATCGCCGCCGATTAGTACAAGAGAACCGGGGACAATGCCACCACCGAGAACGCGATCGAATTCGCCGTAACCGGAGGGAAAACGTTCCTGTTCATACTGGGTAATTTCCGAGAAGCGCACCGAGATGCGCGGTTGGGGGTTGCGTTGCCCTTTGCCGTTATTTGGGCGACTATTTTGCCATCCTGGGCGATTTACCGCCGGATTATTGCCACCAGCCACCACTTGTTCTTCTAGCGTCCCGTAGGTGTCACAACTGGGGCATTTTCCCAACCATTGGGGAGATTCCGCCCCACAAGCGCTACAGATATATATTGTTCGCGATTTCGCCATGTTTTTTAAGAAAAGTTGAAGAAAAGCGGTTTGGGGATCAATTCTCTTGTCAAATTTAATTAAGTATGATAGGGGGGAAGGAAGACCATAAAGTTATTGATAATTGCCATAAAAGAAATAAAATAGGAAATTTAGGCTTAATGATAACGGCAAAAGGATATTCTATAAACAGGAACGCTCGTTATTTAACTTTAAAATTCATCACACTATTTAACTAAGGAGTGTTAAGTCAGTTGGAGAACCAGAAGGAAAAAATTCTCGTTGTTGATGATGAAGCCAGCATCCGTCGTATCTTAGAGACTCGTTTGTCGATGATTGGTTATGAAGTCGTCACCGCCGCCGACGGCGAGGAAGCTTTAGAAACCTTCCGCACCGCCGAACCCGATTTAGTGGTTTTGGATGTGATGATGCCGAAATTAGACGGTTACGGTGTCTGTCAGGAACTCCGCAAAGAATCGGATATTCCTATCATTATGTTAACGGCTTTGGGGGATGTGGCCGATCGAATTACCGGGCTAGAATTGGGCGCGGATGACTATGTAGTTAAACCTTTTTCTCCCAAAGAACTCGAAGCGCGGATTCGTTCGGTGTTGCGTCGGGTAGAGAAAAATGGCGCCCCGGGGATTCCCAGTTCTGGTGTGATTCATATCGGTTCAATTAAAATCGATACCAATAAACGCCAAGTTTATAAGGGGGATGAACGCATCCGTCTGACCGGTATGGAATTTAGTTTACTAGAATTATTGGTCAGTCGCTCGGGAGAAGCTTTTTCGCGCTCGGAAATCCTTCAGGAAGTTTGGGGTTATACCCCCGAACGTCATGTGGATACGCGGGTGGTAGATGTGCATATTTCCCGTTTACGAGCCAAATTAGAGGATGATCCCAGCAATCCTGAGTTAATTCTCACCGCTAGAGGTACAGGCTATCTTTTTCAACGTATTCTAGAACCAGACGAGGAATAGTTCTCAGCTATGGCACAAGCTGATCCCAATCGTATTTTAAGACTGTTACCCCTGTTCGCCGGCATCGTCGGGGGTACGGTATTAATGTTTAATCGTTTTGCCACTGCCGATTTAACCCCATCGCAAGCGCGTTCCGATGTGATGGGAGTGATTTTGAGTGGGGTTTTAATTTTGGTGGGTTTAATCTGGCAAAGAGTTCAACCCCGCTTACCGGATGCTGTGGAATTAATCGGGCGCGAAGGCCTGGAATTTGCCCCAGATTTGCCAGAACCGGTTAAAATTGAGCTTGCTTGGGCTTCCCATTTACTTTTAACTAACACCGTGACAAAATCTCTGATCGTTTATTATCGGGGAGAAGTTTTATTACGTCGCGGTATCTTAAGCCAGAATTCTGAAGTTAAAGTTAGTAATATTATCAAAAGAGTTTTAGAAACCGGTAAAGCCGTTTATTTAGTTAATTTAAATTTATATCCCGCTAAAATCGAGTTTGACTATTTGCCAGAAAACACCCAAGGCTTAATCTGTCAACCCATCGGTAAGGAAGGGGTGTTAATTTTGGCGGCAAATGCGCCGCGCAGTTATACTAAACAAGATGAAATTTGGATCGAGGGAATTGCTGATAAATTAGCCGACACTTTCAGTCAGTTTTAGACGATTTCAGTTGAGTAGGGAAAAAAGATGCCAAGAATCCAGTTTAGCAATCTTCATATCTGGTTGTAGGGCGATTTTGTCCAAAATTGGCACAAAGCAAGAGAATTGCTTGAGTATCGGCGGCGAACATCTAAGAATCTCCCCATGAATTCATCTACTTTTGATCGCTTGATTACCCGCGGCGAAAATTTCGATGCAGTATTAGCGATCGCCAAAGTAACCACTTCTATTCAGATTCTACCAGTTTATTTTCCCTTGATCGCTCCAGCATTTATGCTAAATTTACTGGTAGAATACTGGGGATTTACCCCGCCCACTTCAGTCTGTTCAACTCCACTGTTCATAGCTCTGAAAATTTCACGAACAGAGATTTTTTCGAGCAAACAACCTATAAAAAAGTTGTCTAGCCGTAATTCCTATAATTCAATTACAGCTGCTATTAATTTCCAGCAGGGAGCTTCTCCTTCCCAATTTGCCGAAGAGACCCAAGGCAGACTAAGACTGACGGTAACAAAACAGTTTTGCTGAGGTTGATAGCCTGTATTTAATTTCTCGACAAATACGGGATCAGTTATCTTTGCTTCTGTCAAACTGTTACCATTCGCTGTTGTAATTGTGCCACGCCACTCAAAATTTCCTTTTGAATTTTCTTTTTGATATACTCTAAAACTCTGCACATGAATCAACTGGAGAGTATAACGTTGATTGAAATTAAGGTTTTTCAAATAAGAAGGATTAACATATTTAATTGAATTGTGCAGTATTTTTGTTGGGGTTCTACAATACTTTCCCAAATCATTGATATTGAATCTACCTACACATTTCCATTCACCGGGTAAAACGGAAAGATTTTCCGATTCAAACCCAAAATCATTGCCAGTATCAGCAAGGGGAATTTCGAGAATATCTAAAACTTTTGGTTCTTTATCAGAAATTAGTCTAACTGATCGTGGAACCCTGCCATCTTCTGGATAAAGAGAATCACACACAGGACGAACCCAATTTCCTGAACTAATATCAATTCCAGCGATACAGCGTTCATTTAATTTCCATGAATTAGCAAGACAGACAATTTTTTTCAGAGATGACATATATTGATATTCCCCCATTTCTCCTTTAAATATTCCGCCACTAAACGACGGTGACAATTATGAGGTTTTGCCTCACTACAGAGTAAACAAGCGTTATTAATTACATCTGGAGAAACTTTTGTTTCAATCCTCCGGCTACTAATAAGTTGTCTAAATTTTTGTTCGTATATTGTCCAATCAACTTTTTTCTTTTTATATTCATCAAGAATATCTTGAGTTGGAGCTAAGTCTAAAACATGAACATAGTCAATTCCACCGATGACTTTTAAAAAATATTCTAGGTCAGCTTTTTTACTAAATCCTGCTAACTGGGAAACATTATTTAAACGAGTATCTATAACTCTCTTAACACCAGCTTTTTGTAAGTCATCAAAGAACTTCTGTGCAGTCTTTTGAGTAAAGCCGATTGTAAAGAGATTGATTGTCCTGTTCATCTTGATTACCACTTGTTTCTATATAAGCAATTGCATCACCCTGAAGCTTATAAGCTTTCTCCAAACATTCTGCTTTTGTGAGAAGATTGCTATTTGGCTCGACAAATAAAGAAAGCTGAATTTCTTTTTGACTACTTGCTGAAAAATCGGTCAAACTATGTTTAAACAGCATTCTTTCTTCCAGATGGTCATGAGATTCCAAGTCACCATTTTTGAGAATATGATAAATATCTAAATCGCAATGACGTAGATGTTGACAAACCAGAATCGCTCTATGACATTCAATCGGGTCTTTCTCCGCACACATAAGGGCAATTCGATGTTTTTTCACTCCCTGTAAAATTCGTTCAATTCCATGATTAAAAGCAGATGTTTTCGCAATTTTTTCGTATAAAGCTTGACCATTGACATAACATTCTTGGCTGCTCGGTCTGGCTCCTAATTCCTTGCCCAAAAACACATAGTAAATGCCTTCACTTTTTAAAGCATTTGACAATATTGACTGATTAAAATGCTTGAGAAATCGGCTATAAGGATGAGAACGAACATCAGCAAGGGCAGTTATATTATGCTTCTTAAGTAGAAGCATAAATGAGGCAATTTCGTGATTAGAGTGACCGATGGTGAATAACTGCATCAATATTATTATTCCTTCGATGAAAGCCTACAATAATCATTGTAGATCAACGATTGCCTAGAGAGGGGAACAGGCCATCGGGCCAGAAGTGACTCTATAGGCAGAATATCCTAACTTCTAACCCTGATTATCGGTAACGGGTCGATGTTTCTCGATCAAATCGATCGCCTGGGTGACACTTTCGGGGAAAATTACCACTAAACCACCCTCAGAAACCGTGCTTAAAGCCTTCTCTAAAGCCTCCGTTTCATCGAGAATAACTTCCGGACGCAAACTGGCATTTTCTTGGCTAATTCCCCGGAGAATTAAATCGGCCACTTCCCCCCGGCGGCGACCGCGAGTATCGTTATCTTCCTTAACAATAATTCGATCGAACATAAGCGCCGATAATTTCCCTAATAAAATTAAATCATCATCGCGTCGATCGCCAGGTCCCCCGACCACGCCGACTTTTTCCCCGGACCAATTGCCGACAAAACCGCCGACGGCTTCGTATCCGGCGGGATTATGGGCATAATCGATTAAAGCGTGATGGTGTCCCAAGTCAAACAGGTTCATCCTGCCGGGGGTCTGGGCCACGGAAGGTTTAAAAGTCCGCACCCCTTGGCGAATTAACTCGATATCGATACCCTGCACAAAAGTGGCTAAACAGGCGGCCAGGGCGTTAGCAATCATAAAAGGAGCCATTCCCTGCATAGTCACGGGAATATTAACCGCTTCCTCAATTCTCAGCGTCCATTCTCCCTCTAGAATCGACAGATAGCCATTCTCATAAATGGCGGCCATGCCACCGCGACGGATATGGTCGTGAATAATCGGGTTATCGGGACTCATGGAAAAATAAGCGACTCTTCCCTTCACTTTTTCGGCCATACTAACGGTCAAGGGGTCATCGGCATTTAAAACCGCGTAACCCTCGGCGCTAACCACCTCGGCAATAACGCTTTTTACTTTCGCCATCTGTTCGATGGTGTCGATATCACCGATACCCAAATGGTCGGCGGCCACATTTAACACCACCCCCACATCGCACTGATTAAAGGCTAAACCCGATCGCAGGATACCACCCCGGGCCGTTTCCAACACGGCAATCTCCACCGTGGGATCCTTCAAAATCATACTGGCACTGTAAGGACCGGTGTTATCGCCCTTTTCTACCAGATAATCATCGATATATACGCCGTCCGTCGTGGTAAATCCGACTATTTTCCCCGTTTGTCGGCAAATATGAGAAATTAAGCGGCTAGTGGTGGTTTTGCCGTTAGTTCCCGTAATCGCCAGAATTGGCACGCGACTGGGAGTCCCGGGGGGGAATAACATATCGATAACTGGGGCGGCGATATTGCGGGGTAAACCGCGACTGGGGGCGACGTGCATCCGAAAACCGGGGGCGGCGTTGACTTCTACGATCACCCCGTCCACTTCTTTCAGGGGTTTGCGGATATCATCTGTCACCACATCGATACCGGCAATGTCCAAACCGATTAATTTTGCCACTCTTTGGGCGATCCAGACGTTTTCGGGGTGAATTTCGTCGGTACGATCCACGGCGATGCCGCCGGTGCTTAAATTAGCGGTGGCCCGCAGATAGGCGATCGCTCCTTGGGGTAAAATGCTGGTTAATTCATAGCCCTGTTTTCCTAGCACATTAAGGGCGGTTTTGTCAATGGTTATTTTAGTTAAAACGTTGGCATGACCGTCACCCCGGTTGGGATCCTGATTAGTAATTTCGATTAATTCTTCTACAGTTGAGCGCCCATCACCGACGACGTGAGCGGGGATCCGTTCGGCCACGGCGGCGACTTTGCCATTGATGACTAAAATTCGGTGATCACTGCCTTTATAGTACCTTTCTACGATCACGCTGCGGGTTTTCGAGGCGGCACTGGCTAGATCATAGGCTTCCTCTGCTTCCTGTTGATTTTTAACATCGATGCTGATGCCGCGGCCGTGGTTGCCATCGAGGGGTTTAATCACGATGGGAAACCCTCCCACTTCCTCGATTGCCGCTGGCAATTCATCCAAGTATTGAATCACCGTACCCCGGGGGACGGGAATGCCACCATCCTTGAGGATAGTTTTCGTGCCTTCCTTGTCACAGGCCAACTCAACGGCTAAAATCCCCGAAAAACTGCTTAAAGTGGCTTGAATGCGCTTTTGGTGAACGCCATAGCCCAATTGCACCATGGCACGAGCGCTCAGGAGTAACCAAGGAATATTTCTAGCTTGTGCTTCTTTAACGATGGTTTCGGTACTCGGACCAAGGGCAGCATTATTGCATAAATCGCGTAAATCGGCTAAATCCTGGGCCAATTCTTCCTGAGGATAGGTTCCCGTATCGACAATTGATTGACACAAACGCACGGCAGCCCGACCCGCATAACGTCCCGCTTGCTCGTCAACGTACTCAAACACCACGTTATAGACTCCGGGGGTGGCGGTGGCTCTAGTGCGACCAAACCCGACGGGAGTTCCCGCCAGTTCCTGCAATTCTAGGGCGATATGTTCGATAATGTGGCCCATATAAGTACCAGTGCGGACTCGTTCAAAGAAACCGCCGCGATAACCGGGGGAGCAGTAATGTTCGACTAAACTGGGCAGAACGTCGATTAATCCCTCGTAAAAGCCGGGGATTTCATTCGATGGCTTCTCTGCGAGATCTTCGAGATCCAGACGCATAACAATGAGCTTGTCGCGACGAATACTCCAGTAGTTGGGACCGCGCAGGGTTTGGGTTCTGAGAATTTTCATGATAGAGCTGATGTTCGCTGTTGAGAAGCACAAAGAAGCCGTTGTTTATTGTCTGGTTTTCCGAGATCGGTAAACTGTTCACGATGAACAGTTTTTCAGGAGTTTTTTTACCCCAATTTAGCGATCACTTGCTGTTTTTTGAGATGATAGCCATCACCGTAGGCAAGAATATGCACCCGCAAATTATGCAGACTCAGGGGTTCGTTAGCGGTGACGTGATGGTGGTTGGTGTGGGACATTGCCCTGGCATCAATTACCGTCACTGTACCGCAGCCGATTACCGTCATCGTGCCATCCCGTTCAAACATAGCGCAGGTATCCTCATCGATGCCAATTCCTAAACGTTCGGGATAACCGGAGATAGCGCTCATTAACCGGGCCATGCGGTTGCGATTGTGGAAGTGTTGATCGACAATGACTTCAGGAATGAGACCTAATCCCATGGCCATATCCACTAGGGCGCGATTGGGTGCTTCCCCGCTGCTGCCCCCAGCAATCATGTGATGACCCATAACGGCGGCCCCGGCGCTAGTTCCGGCCAGGGTTAGTTCTCCCTGTTGCACTCTTTGTCTGATTCTTTCCATCAGGGGGGTATCGGAGAGCAAACCGCATAAACGCAGCTGGTCGCCTCCGGTCATAAATACACCTGTACATTCTTCGATGTAGGCTTGAAATTGGGGGTCTTCTCCCTGTACACGATCGCGAATATCGATAACTTTGACATATTTTGCCCCCATTTCCTCGAAAATCTTCTGATAGCGATCGCCGATTAAAACCGGTTCTCTGGAAGCGGAGGGAACAATAGCGATCACTGCTTCGCTACCCCCGGCGCGATTCCAAAAGGTGTGCAGTATCTCTTTACCGTGGACTTTATCCTCGGCACCACCAATGACTAAAATCGCCGTTTTGAGAGATATGGGGGTAGGATTTTCGTGGTGTTGGGTTTCTAGCTCGATGATCATGTCACTGAACGAATAGACATTTTTAGGGATGGAAGGTTTTTCGGGAAGATGGACAAGTATTTTAATGTTATTTTCCCTGAACGGTTGACGGAAAAAAATGCGGTTTAGGAATATTTTTCGGGACATCAAGCAATAGTAGAGGCGATTTTAGCAATTTTCTTCGATCCACTGGCAATGACGGACTGTTAGTTAACTTTAAGTCTAGGCTAGACTTCGATCACTCAAGCTAGAGCCAGAAAAACCCCTAGACAGTACAGCATAGTCTATCATGTTATCGAGATAGACTGGCGCCAAATTAGCAAGATTTTAACTGATCGAACCGTGACAAAATGATACATTAAACACTATCCCAGTCTAGGCCTTAATTTTCCCCGTGCAGTTTGACATTATTACTCTCTTTCCCGATTTTTTTACTTCACCGCTGCAGTCGGGGTTGTTGGCAAAAGCTCTCGAACGCGACATCGCTAGGGTAAATTTGGTCAATCTCCGGGATTTTGCCCACGATAAACACCGTCGTGTCGATGATGAACCCTACGGTGGTGGTGTGGGAATGTTATTAAAACCAGAGCCAATTTTTGAGGCGATCGAGTCTTTAGCAATTTTACCACCCCGGGAGATCGTGCTGATGACTCCCCAGGGGGAACCTCTCCATCAAGCTTTACTGAAAACTTGGGCCGGTAGTTATCAGCAGTTAATTCTCATCTGCGGGCATTATGAAGGGGTAGATGAGCGGGTTTGTGAGCATTTGGTGACTAGAGAGGTATCTTTAGGGGATTTTGTCCTAACTTGTGGAGAAATCCCTGCTTTAGCGATTATTAACGGGGTGACGCGGTTGTTACCTGGGACGGTAGGTAAGGCAGAATCGTTGAAATTGGAGAGTTTTGAGGCAGGTTTATTGGATTATCCCCAATATACCCGGCCGCAGGTCTTTCGCGGTTGGCAAGTGCCGCCGGTTTTGCGATCGGGTAATCATCAGGATATCGCTGATTGGCGCTATCAACAACAACTCGATCGCACTAAGGAACGTCGTCCGGATATCTGGCAAAAATGGCTAGAGGAACAGGATTAATCCCCCAAAATGCTGGCTTGCTGCCTACAATTTCAGGTGATTAAGGGCTAAATTCCGTTGTTGGAGAGCGAATTGATGGCTAGGCTCTAGTTGTAGGGTTTGGTTAAAAGAAACCACTGCTTCCGAGAAACATTTTAACTTGTAGAGACAACAACCCCGTTGATACCATGCCTCAGCCTTTTGGGATTGTAACTGTAAAGCCTTATTATAAGCGGCGACCGCTTCACTGAGTCGTTCTAATTCCCGTAAAGCTTCGCCTTTACTAAACCAAACATTAGCATCGGATTTAATGGCCAGGGCCTGATTATAAGCCGCTAGACCTTCGGCATAACGTTGCATCCGACAGAAAATCATGCCTTTGTAATGCCATGCTTCCAGATAATCTGGCTGCAGTTGAATCGCCTTATCCAAAGATGCGATTGCGGGGCTGATTTGTCGTAAATTAGCTAAAGCGATGCCGCGATAAAACCAAGCCCGAGCATTATTAGTCTCTAATTGAATTACCTGATTAAAAGACCCTAAAGCTTCAGGAAAACGCCCTAATCGTTGCAAGGCCAGACCGCGATTATACCAAGCATTGACAAAATTGGGCTTTTTCCGCAGGGACTGTTGATACAATTGAACTGCTTCGCGATGCTGCCCCAAATCGAGATGCGCGTTACCGCGATAAAACAACTCCTCTGCTGAAATTTCCCGCACTAAAGCTTGTTGCTGACGCAATTGCAGTAACTCTTTTATGGCATCTAAAACTTCTGCTGCCGAGGGAAAGCGTTGGCGCCAGTCATAACGGGTCATTTTATCGATAATAACTGCTAGATCATCTCTAACATCGGCCTGATCGCGCCAAGCGATTTCTCCGGTTTCGGCATCTTCGGGAAATTGCGTCGGTTTGAGACCAGTCAAGGCTTGAATAGCGATGATTCCCACGGCATAGACATCGCTAGACAATCGCGGTTTATTTTGCGCCTGTTCACTAGGCATATAACCGGGGGTGCCAATCCCAATGGACACACTGGTCTGTTTTGCTTTTAGCCATTGAGTCCCCACTTGTTTGACTCCGCCAAAGTCGATTAAAACTAGCTTGCCCTCTTGGCGACGGATAATATTATGGGGTTTGATATCTCGGTGAATAATATTATTTTGATGGACAAAAGCGAGAACTTCCAAGATATCTTTTAATAACTGAATTACCTGACTCTCTTCTAAACGCTTACCCTTAGAGATTTCCTGACTAAGATCGTGACCATCGATAAATTCTTGAACGATATAAAAAGACTTATTTTCCTGAAAACTGGCGAAAAATTGCGGTATTTGAGGATGATGGCCGAGTTTTTCTAAAGCTCTGGCCTCACTCTCAAATAATCCTATAGTAACTTCGTTAACCACTTGGGTGATTAACTGTTTGACCACACATTGAGGACGGCCGGGGCGATAGTTATCTTGGGCTAAAAAAGTTTGACCGAAAGCCCCTTGACTTAGAGGTTTAATAACTTGGTAACGTCCCCCGATAATTAGTTTCATGGTAGCGGATTATCTTTACCCTAGGGCAGCTTGACGGGACGGTTAACAGCCAAAGGGGTTAACTTGCTCATGCCCATCTTGCCAGTTAATTGATATATTACATCAATTGTCGTCAGAAGCGGGTAACGCGACTCGAACGCGCGACATTCACCTTGGGAAGGTGACGTTCTACCACTGAACTATACCCGCAAAAGTCTCCCTAATCATAGCATTGACCCCCCAGCCAGAGCAACTGCCCTAGGCTGTTTTCCATCACCGCGCCAGTTTGTCCAGAAACGCTAAACTGTAAAGCTTCCCGATAGACTCGCCCCGCCGGATGATCAATAATATTCGCCGCCCCACCGGAGGCAATCACTGCCCCTTGAGCGCATTGTAGAGCCAAATTAATCGCCCGACCGCGCCAGTGCAATTTGTCGGCAAAACTGGCCTGGTGGGAATTTAACATTTTTTCTTGACAGGACAGTAGGGCTTTTTCTAGCTGTTGATGGGCATTTTTTAGGCTTTCTAGCCGCTTTTGTCGATAAACCCCAAAAATAACATCTAAGCCCCCCCAAGCACAGCCAAGGGCAGGAAAACCGTCATGGAGAACATTTTTTTGATCGCTGGCCTCGATCGCTGCTGCTGTTGGTAAAATCCAGTAAACCATCCCTCATAGCTGACTAGCGCAGGAAACTGCCCCCATTAGTCCCACTTGGGCATTAAGGACGATATGAACGGGAATATTGCTTAATAGCTCCCTCATCCGACCTTTAGCCCGAAAAGCCTTCATAAAGCTACCCTCGGTCATTAGGGGAAGATTTTTGGCCGCAATCCCTCCCGCGATGTATAATCCTCCGTAGGGAAGCAACTTGAGGGCTAAATTGCCCGCTTCCGCACCGTAGGCCTCGACAAAGATTTTCATGGTTTGATAACAGAGATAATCCGCGTCATCTTGGGCAAAACTGGCAATTTTAGCCGCTAAATCGACGGTTTTTTGCGGTTTACCCATTTCTTCTAACCAAGCGCGGTAAATTTCCGCCATGGCCGGTGATGACTGACTATAGTTACTATCGTGGAGAAATCGATAGATAGAAGTGATTCCTTGCCCAGAAACCACTCGCTCCACCGAAATGCGCTCGATATTATAGAGATCCAAGAGATAATTTAATAGTTGATATTCTAAACTCGAGCGAGGGGCAAAATCGGCGTGGGAACCCTCACTACCAAACACCCGATATTTACCCTTCGAGACAGGAATCAAAAAACCCTCTCCTAACCCCGTCCCCGCACCGATAACCGCAATCGGGGCCTCTGGTACTGCCGGAGCCGACTGTAGATTGTGCAGCTCCTCTGGGGCCAATCCTAACACCCCATAACCGATCGCCGCAAAATCATTAATTAATTTTACCCGCTCAATCTGCAGCTCGTGGCTTAGGCGATCGCCAGTTAGAGACCAACTTAAATTAGTCAATTCGGAACTATTGTTAACCACTGGACCGGCAATACCGAAACAAGCTTTTGCCACTGGGGGAATAGTGGTTTGTCGGGCTAAAAACTGCTGGACGATCGGCACCAGATCGGGGTATTGTTTACTAGGATAAATTTCTTGATCGAGAGTAATTAGCCGGGGTTGGGGACTATCCGATGAGTTTTGGCAATCCACTAAACGCAGGATTGTTTTAGTTCCCCCGATATCTCCCCCTAAAAGAATCGTCATGCTGGTTTTTCCCTGAGTTTGTCCCCATAATTATAGTTTTTTTACCGCTTCTCCCCAGCAAATTTAAGGGCAGTCAATTCTATACTATAGTGAAAGATGGTAATGCCTAAGCCCTAATTAAGGATTGATTAATCATCGCTCCGGGGTTGGAATGGGGATTTGCTAGAGGACAGAAAGGGGACTTAAAGACATTTTAGGTCTAACTGTCGCCTCAAGGCGATCGATAGGGCGGCAAAACCTATCACTGTCCCCATAACTTTTAAGATAGACCAGAGAGGGAGAAATTAGCTTGGGTGTAGAACTTCGCAGTTACGTTTATCTTGACAATTTACAGCTTCAACACGCCGCTTACATCGGTACAGTCGCCCAAGGATTTTTACCCTTACCCGGGGATTCTTCCCTCTGGATTGAAATTTCCCCCGGCATCGAGATTAATCGCATCACCGATATTGCCCTCAAATCCGCCGTGGTTCGTCCGGGGGTTCTATTCGTAGAACGACTCTATGGACTCTTAGAACTCCATTCTAGCAGTCAGGGAGAGGTCAGGGCGGCCGGTCAGGCAATTTTGCAGTATTTAGGCGTTAGTCAGCGCGATTGTCTGAAACCGCAAATTGTTTCTAGCCAAATTATTCGCAACATTGACGCTTACCAAGCCCAATTAATTAACCGGAGTTCTCGGGGTATGATGTTAATGGCGGGACAGACTTTGTACGTTTTAGAAGTGCAACCGGCTGCCTACGCTTCCCTAGCCGCTAATCAGGCCGAAAAAGCTGCTTTAATTAATATCCTACACGTTACTTCCGTGGGCAGTTTTGGCCGCCTATATTTAGGGGGAGAAGAACGAGATATTATCGCCGGTTCCAGGGCGGCAGTTTCAGCTTTAGAAAATATTCAAGGTCGAGCTTTTCCGGGTAGCGACAAAAAAGAATAGGCTAATAAGCTGTTGACTATCTAATAAGTAGTAGGACAAAATTAACTTCTTGGTTAGGATAGGCACTCATGCATGAGGCAAAAGGCAAGAGGTGGTTAGATATGTATAATTAGGGCTTGCTGAATAAATGTGAAATGTAGGCAAGGTAAGGGTTTTATGGCTTTTCTC
>NZ_JADBUE010000363.1:0-5118 GCF_020245805.1 Microcystis sp. M179S2
ATCTAGAAGCATTAGAATTGAGAAAACGACTCTTAGGGGACAATCATCCCGATGTGGCAACTTCCCTCAACAATTTAGCAGGATTGTACTTATCCCAAGGAAGGTACGAAGAAGCTGAACCCCTCTTATTGCAAGCTTTAGAATTAGATAAACAACTATTAGGTGACAATCATCCCCATGTATCATCTTCCCTCAATGGTTTAGCAAGATTGTACAATTCCCAAGGAAAGTACGAAGAAGCGGAACCCCTCTATTTACAAGCTTTAGCAATTGCCGAGCAAGCTTTAGGGGAGAATCATCCTACTACTGTTAAGATTCGGGAAAACTTAGAGTCGCTCCCGTAGGATGGGTTATTAACCCATCCGATAATACAACAATATAAAATAATACAATCACCTTCAATCAACTAAACAATCATGACTACACTCAAAGATATTGAATCCGCGATTCTCCAGTTGCCTGACGAAGAAATCCATCAATTATCAGCTTGGTTACAAGACTATCTTGATGATAGTTGGGACAAACAGATAAAAAACGATCTCGAATCAGGGAAACTCGATCGACTATTACAAAAAGTCAACAATGATATCAGTAACAATCAAGTTAAGCCTTTAGATGAAATCCTTAACAACTCCTGATTTTTGGCAATGTTATGCCAACTTACCTCCCTACATTAAGCAACAGGCAAAAAAAGCCTATCGTCTCTGGATTAGTAATGTTTTCCATCGATCATTACATTTCAAGAAAGTAGGGAAAAATGTCTGGTCAGTCCGAATAACTGAAAATTATAGAGCTTTAGCATTGAAAAAAGGTGAAGATTATTACTGGTTTTGGATTGGTTCTCATGATGAGTATGAAGAGTTAATTAAATAGAAGGAGAAAATTAACCATGCTAGATACTAAAGAATTTCGCAATATTATCCACCAAGATTTTACTGAAGTTACCTCACAGGAATTTCTGGCAAATCTAAAAAAATACTGTCCAGAAATTTTTGAAGGCGATAACTATCCCAATATCACTGAAAATCTTAATAATTTAGCAAAACTATACCACTCTCAAGGAAGGTACGAAGAAGCAGAATCCCTCTATTTACAAGCATTAGAATTAAGGAAACGACTATTAGGGGAGAATCATCCCTCTGTTGCTATTTCCCTAAACAATTTAGCAAAATTGTACGATTCTCAAGGAAAGTATGAAGAAGCAGAACCCCTCTATTTACAATCATTAGCAATTGCCGAGCAAGCTTTAGGGGAGAATCATCCTACTACTGTTAAGATTCGGGAAAACTTACAAAGGCTGCGACAACAGCAACATCCATCGTCTTAACTGTGATTGATGGGATTATGTCAAGTTTTTAGGAAATTAAATCAGTTTATTCTTAATCAAACTTAAACGGAGAAAATTAATGACAACCAACTTATTAAATAATGCTATTACCATAGATAACGAAATTCAACATGGTAAACCAATCTTAACAGGAACCCGAATCCCGATCGCCATTGTTATTGGTTCCCTGGCAGGAGGAATGAGCTATGAAGAAGTCATGGAGGAATATGGAGTTACTCAAGAGCAAATTCTTGCTTCTTTAGCATATTTTTCTGAACTTTTAAATAATGAAATCATTTATCCAATGGAGAAAACCAGTTGAAAATTCGCTTTTTAATTGATGAAGACTGCCCCTTAAGTTTAAGCAACTTGCTAAATTCTAAAGGTTATGACGCTATTCATGTAAAAACCTCTGGACTAAGTGGCACAAAAGACCCTGAGCTATTTCGATTTGCTCAACGAGAACAGCGAATTATTATTAGCCGTGATTTGGGATGGGCTAATATCAAAAATTATCCTCCCAATACCCATTGTGGTCTGATTATTTTACGATTTCCTTTTGAGGCGATAGCGGTAGAAATTAGACAGGTTTTAGAAAATTTTATCAATACCGTAGATATAGAAGAAATTATTGGCTCAACGGTAATTGTGGATAAAAATAAGTTTAGGATCAGAAAATCTGGTTGACAAATTAATAGTGTTCCTAATATAAATTAAATAGCGATCACCACTTTTAAACCTGATAGAAAAACAGCAATTCTTTTACAGTTCATTAAATTGTAATTGCTTTTTCCCTACCCAATAAACCCAACAGAATAAACCCATGAATACAACAACTCAAACCATCAAAGTCTATGACGAAATTATTGAACTAATCGCAGGGGGAACCACCCCCCAATCGGTGATTAACTTTCATCTTTCCGATACCGCTCAAAATCGCCTAGAAGACCTAATTTATAACGCTAAAAATAATGAACTTACCCAAGATGAAAAACAGGAACTCGATGCTTATTTAATTCTAGAACATATTATGACCCTAGCAAAAGCAAAAGCTCACCAATATCTCAATGGAGCTAACTAAAATGGCTCGACCTTACATTAGTGTAGAATTGCGAAAATTAGTTGCTGAACGTGCCGATTTTCTCTGTGAATATTGCTTAATTTCTGCTTATGATAGGGTATCTGGCTGTCAGGTGGATCATATCATTAGTGTTAAACATGGGGGAGCAACTTCGGCTGATAATTTCTGCTCCGCCTGTATTTTTTGCAATTTACAAAAAGGTACAGATTTGCTGAATACAACACAATCATAGTATTCATTCAATCATTCAAATAACAGTTTAGACTTATTATGGGATTACCGTAGGTGCTTCTCATCCATGCCCCTTAGATTACCAGATTTTGTCCCCCCCTGAACGGTGACAATTTATCAGCGTTTTCTCCTTGTTTGTCGCCGGTGATGCCATTGACTGAGGAGACGATAACTAACAAAATAAGTGATAATGCCCGCCAACAGACCTGTAATCAAACTACCAAAAAATAGCGTTAATAAAAATTCACCGCTCAAACTTGCCCAATTTTCCGCCCAACTTTGGTTAGAGGCAAAAATACGACTATCGATCGCTTGATTTCCTTGACCTAAAAACAATTCTCCCAATTTATAATTAAACAAAAACAGGGGAATATAGGTAAAAGGATTACTCACCCAAGTGGCTGCTGCTGCTGCGATTTTATTGCCCCGCACACAGAAAGCTAAAAAAATCGCAATAATGATCTGTAATCCCATCCAAGGAAAGGCCCCGGAAAACACCCCCACCGCTAACCCGCGAGCGATTTCGATCGGATGTCCCTGTAATCGCACCAAGCGAATCCACCAGTAGCGACAGGAGCGCGTCAGACGATTAATTAGGTTATTCCCTTTATTTTTCGCTTTTAATGACCGTGAGCGCATATTTTCGGGCATAAATGCTGACAAAATTGATCCTGACTTCAATTTTAGCAAGGAGTGATTAAGAGATGTTAAACACAGGGGATACGATCGCCGCCATCGCTACGGCGATCGTTCCGGAACAGGGTAGCATCGGTATTGTCCGTTTATCCGGTAGTCAGGCAGTGGCGATCGCTCGTCGGCTTTTTCATACCCGCAATCGTCAAAAATGGCAAAGTCATCGTCTTCTCTACGGTTATATCCGACATCCCCAAAGTCAAGCAATTATCGATGAAGCTTTGCTGTTGCTCATGTTGGCTCCCCGCTCTTTCACCCGCGAGGATGTGGTGGAATTTCACTGTCATGGCGGCATTATGCCCGTACAACAGGTGTTACAGTTATGTCTAGAAAATGGGGCGCGTTTGGCACAAGCGGGGGAATTTAGCCTGCGTGCCTTTCTCAACGGCAGAATTGACCTAACTCAAGCCGAAAGCGTCGTCGATCTCGTTGGGGCGCGTTCTCCCCAAGCGGCACAATTTGCCCTCGCTGGGTTGCAGGGGAAACTCGCGCAACCGATCCGCCATTTGCGCGCCACCTGTCTCGATATTTTGGCCGAAATTGAGGCCCGTATTGACTTTGAAGAAGATTTACCGCCCTTGGATTGCGAGGCGATTCTCCATAGCATAGAACAGGTTTTTTGTCAAGTAAATTTAATTTTAGCCACCGCCGAGCGCGGGGAATTGCTGCGTAGTGGTCTGAAAGTGGCGATCGTGGGGCGGCCGAATGTGGGTAAATCCAGTTTGTTAAATGCTTGGAGTCGGAGCGATCGAGCGATTGTCACCGATTTACCCGGCACTACCCGCGATATTGTCGAATCTCAGCTAGTTGTGGCGGGAATTCCCGTACAAGTCCTCGATACGGCAGGAATTCGCTCGGCCAGCGATCGAGTCGAACAAATTGGGGTGGAACGTTCCCGTCAAACGGCCCGGTCTGCTGATTTAGTTCTCTTAACCGTCTCCGCAGAGTCCGGATGGACCCAGGAGGACGGGGAAATTTATCGCTCTGTCAGCGATCGCCGATTAATTTTAGTGATTAATAAAATTGATTTGGTTAATCCAGAAACGGTAATTTACCCAGCAGAAATTGAGCGAGTTGTCAAGCTATCCGCCGTCCAAAATCAGGGTATTGAAGACTTAGAAAAAACTATTATTAATGCTGTCCAAAATCAAGAACTACAGGCGGCTAATTTGGATTTAGCCATTAATCAACGACAAGCAGCCGCTTTAACTACGGCGAAAATTGCTTTGCAACAGGTCAAAAAAACAATTGACCAAAATTTACCTTTTGATTTTTGGTCGATCGATCTGCGTACTGCCATTCAATCCTTAGGAGAAATTACCGGCGAAGAAGTGACTGAATCGGTACTCGATCGCATTTTTAGCCGTTTTTGTATTGGTAAATAAGCAATGAGGAAATTTGGTCAACTGTGTTGGGTTAACTGTAGTTTTGTTGAGGATTGTATAACTCAGATATTACTGGAAAAAAATACTTTCCAAGCGGCCGTAATAATGGCACTTCCCAAAAGGATAATCAATGTCCAGACCTGATTTTTTTGGGTTCCTTCCACTGATTTTAGCCGGTTGTCGATGCCTTCAATTTTCCCGTCTAAAACTTTAATATCCCCTTTGATATCTGCTTGTCCTATCTCAAGTTTTGTTAAGCGATTATCTAATCGATCAAACCGTTCATCAATCTTATCGAATTTTTGACTAACTTCCTTGATACTGTCTTTAATTTCTTTAAGGACAGCTTCTAGGGAATAAGTAACAGTTTCGTTAGACATTTGGTAAACTCCTATACTGCA
>NZ_JADBUE010000364.1:0-13368 GCF_020245805.1 Microcystis sp. M179S2
ATGGGGCGAAAGTCTGTGGACTCTGTGTAAGACAGTACATGGTTTTTTAACTGTGGTATGCGACGGTGGTGGAAGCAGAAACTTAAATCGTGAGGTTTAGGAATCGCCGCACTTTTAGGGCGGCGAGGATGTCAATTAGTCATCTAACAGCAAGGGATGTAATCTCATTCAGGGGAAAAAGTCGCTATGAACCACCAAATAGAAACCCCGATCCGGTCACCCTCTCAAGCTCGATTCCGTTCACGGGAGGAACGCATCCAGATCGGTAAATCCCTGCGGGAGCGATTGCCGCGTTCTCGCCACGCTATCTGGCAACCCCCCGCAGCTGGTCGAGAGCCGATCGAGATCATCGAAGCATCAAATCGAGGGCGATTACAGGAATTGATTCCTATCCGCTACGGACGGATGTTGCGGAGTCCCTTTACCTTCCTGCGCGGTTCCGCTGCTTTGATGGCCTACGATCTGGCCACCACTCCCAAAACCGACATTATCGTGCAGGCCTGCGGGGATTGCCACCTCTTGAACTTCGGATTTTTTGCCACCCCCGAACGCAATTTAGTCTTCGATATTAACGATTTCGACGAAACCCTACCCGCACCTTGGGAATGGGATCTCAAGCGTCTAGTGGTCAGCTTTGTCATCGCCGGCAGGGATAGCGATCTATCCGATCGAGAATCGAAGGCAGCGGCGATCGATTGCGCTCGTTCCTATCGGGAACACCTGCGGGAATATTCTCGCCTCAGTCCCTTAGAGGTATGGTACACGCGCATAGGAGTAGAACAGGTGATCGAGATGGCTCCCGACGAAAAGACGCGGAAGATACGGGAACAGATGATGACAAAAGCCCGCGAGCGCATCATCGAACATCTCTACCCCAAGATCGTCACCCAAACCGCGGGACGCAATCGCTTTGTCGATCAGCCGCCCATTCTCTACCATGTCAACGAACCGGATTGGGAGACTCTCGTGCGTGAGGGTCTGGAAGACTATCGCCAATCCCTGCCGGAGGAACGCCGGGTCCTGTTTGATCGCTACCGGTTAGAGGACTTTGCCCTGAAAGTGGTAGGCATTGGCAGTGTCGGCACCAGATGTTATATCGCCCTATTTTTCTCGGAAGATAACCATCCCCTCATCCTACAAGTTAAGGAGGCTTGCCCTTCAGTTCTTGAACCCTATACCGCCAAGAGCCAGTACGAAAATCAGGGACAACGGGTGGTTACAGGCCAGAGATTGATGCAATCCTCTAGCGACATATTTTTAGGCTGGACCCAGGGAAGACGGGGCAATAACTTCTATTTACGGCAACTGCGGGATATGAAGTTTTCCCTACCCATTGAGGGAGTGTCGGCCGCCCAACTGCAACGCTACGCCGAGTTCTGTGGCTGGACCTTAGCCCGCGCCCACGCTAAATCTGGAGATGCGGCCACCATTAGCGGTTATTTGGGGAAAGGAGATCAGTTCGATCTAGCGATGGGTGAATTTGCGATCGCTTATGCCGAGCAGACAGAACAAGATCACGCCGCTTTGGTGGAAGCGGTCAAAACAGGACGGGTTGAGGCTTTGGTAGAAGAAGATTTATAGCATTAAGCTCTCAGCCATCAGCCTGTTATTTTTCGACCTTAGATTAGGGGCGCAAAGCTCGCGCCCCCAGATGGCAGCTGGTGTGATACTAAATCTGGTTATTAAAAACTGATTATCTATTGCCCCTTTTGCCTCTTTCCTCTTGCCCCCGCTCCCCACTTTCCTATACTTTTTAAACAGGATTTAGTATTATTGCTCAGTAGGTCAGATTTGCTCACAGAAAATAGGGGTTATCTCGACAAAATACTCTAGAAAAAGGATGATGGTATGTGATATAATTTGCTCTTGCTTTCAACTACATATTTAAGTAATTTTGTCAAGAAAATGAGCGAATTAAAATCCCAAATCACGGCTATTGATCATCAACTTTCCAAACGTCCGATCACTCTCGATCCCGCAGGATATTTTATTATTTATCTAGACCGAGAAGCCGGGTTAATCTGTGCCAAACATTACAGCAATATTATCAATGAAAAAGGTTTAGCCGTCGATCCAGAAACGGGAAAAGTTATCGGTGTTAGGCAAAAACTTGATCGCAATCCTGAGACTATTTACACCGCAAGAACCGCCAAAGAATTAGCCGTAAAAGTGATCGAAGAAACCCACCCTTGTCCGATTACTATGTTCGATCATGCTGCTTATTTAGGTCGAGAATTCACCCGCGCTGAATACGCTTTAATCACCGGGGAAGAATATATTCAGGATTAAAGATTGGGCTTTTCAGTAATCAGTAAACAGTAATCAGTAAACAGTAAATAGTAATCAGTAAATATAGCAGTTTTCATCAGAATGAGGCATGGGCAAGGGGCTTAAGTCCTTTGTTGGCAAAACTTGTCGATACCTCAGTAACGTGAAAAGCCCTATAAATAACTTAAAACTTAAAACTTAAAACTTACATCTGATAACTGATAACTGATAACTGTTAACTGTTAAACCGTGCCTTTAAATAAACCTTGGGGACGGAATAATAACAGCAGGATCATAATTAATAAAGCCACGGCTAATTTATAATCAGAACCAATTAAGGGGACACTAATTTCTTGGGCAACACCAATAATTAAAGCACCGGCAATCGCTCCGTAGGGATTACCGATACCACCTAAAATCACGGCGGCAAACATTGGTAAGATTAAAAACCAGCCCATATTGGGACGCACTCCCCCAGTAATTAACCCGAACATCGCTCCGGCGAAAGCAGTTAAAACTCCCGTGATTATCCATGTCCAGAAAACAACCCATTCGACGTTAATTCCGGTTACTCTAGCTAAATCGGTGCTGTCAGCTACGGCGCGCATCGCCTTACCGATCTTAGTTTTTTGCAATAACAAATGGAGGGCAATAATAACTATAATTGCCAAACCAATGACTAACAATCGATCGAAAGCTACTTTAATCCCAAAAATTTCTGTAGCGGTCATCACAGGGAGATCGTAGCGTTGATTACTACCGCCCCAGATCATTAAAATACCATTGCGAAGAAATAAAGCCAAACCGATCGAAATAATAATTAAAGTGGTAGAATCAGCCCGTCGATCGCGCATAGGTTTCCATAATAATCTCTCGGCAATGAGCATGGCAATAGCTGTCACTGCTGCCCCCACCAGCATCGCTAACCAGAGATTAATCCCTTGAGCATTTACCACCCAAGTTATGTAAGCACCCAAAGTCATAAAATCGCCGTGGGCAAAATTAGACAGACGCAAAATGCCACAGGTAAGGGTTAACCCAACAGCAGCCAGAGCAATAATACTGCCGACGGCTAAACCATTGAATAAAAGTTGCGGTGTATCCATCAAACCTCTTGTATAAATCAGAAATTGTCCTTAGAAATAGAAGTCAGGAGAGAGAAAATGAATTAACTTTTGTCTTTTACTTTATTTAGCTGAAAACTGGGGGCCCGTGGCTTAAATATTTTTGTTTAGACCAAATTGCATGGCAGTATAAGCCTAGACAGCCATTATAAAGGTTTGTGTGCCAGCAATTTCTAGCGGCTGGCGGAAAGCTGACGGCCGATGACTTACTGCTATAAAATCAAGAATGCCCACTGATGGAATTTTCCGCCAATGAAGACTATCTTTCGATTAGCGATCGCTTTTTTTGCCTTACTATTTATCCTATCTCCTGTCAATGCCTTAGCAGCCAGTTCTGCTGCTGTCACAGGAGCCAATGCCAGTTATGAAAACCAGAATCTGACAGGAAAGGATTTTTCGGGACAAAATTTGCAATCTGCCCAATTTACTAACGTTAATCTGCAAGATTCTAACTTTAGCTCTGCCGATTTGCGCGGGGCAGTGTTTAACGGAGCCTCTATCATCGAAGGCAACTTTCATGGAGCGGACTTAACCAATGGGTTAGCCTATCTGAGTACCTTTAAAAATTCCGATTTAAGCGATGCCATTTTTGCCGAAGCAATTATGCTGCGCACCATTTTCGAGGGAGTAAACATCAACGGTGCTGATTTTAGTTTGGCAGTGCTTGACGCTCAACAAATCAAAAATCTCTGCGAAAGAGCCGAGGGTGTCAACTCAAAAACCGGCGTCTCTACCCCGGAATCTTTAGGATGTGATCAATGATGCAAAGAAGGGTTGGTGTTATTGGTGGTGGACAATTAGCTGGGATGATGGCACAGGAAGCCAAGAAATTAGGCATTTCTCTAATTGTACAAACACCACACCCCGACGATCCCGCCGTTGCTTTAGCTGACGGGGTTGTTTTTGCGGAAATAGCCGACGTGGAAGGCACAAAAAAACTAGCTCAACATTGTGATCTGATCACTTTTGAAAATGAGTTTGTTAATTTAGATGCCCTAGAAGAATTAGCGGCCACAGGAGTTAAATTCTATCCTAGTTTGGCAAATCTGCGCCCCCTATTGGATAAATACGAGCAAAGATGTTATTTACGCTCCCTAGGGTTGCCTGTGCCTGATTTTTGGGCGATAGATAATTTGTACCAATTAGAAAATTATCCTTTTCCGCTAGTGCTGAAAGCGCGACGACACGGTTATGATGGTCAAGGAACCTTTATTATCCGCACGCCTGAAGAATTAAAGGCCAAAAAGCCGCAATTAGAGCGTCTTGACTTGATGTTAGAAGCTTATATTCCCTACGAGCGGGAATTAGCCATCGTTGCCGCTAGGGGATTAACTGGGGAAATCGTCACCTATCCCGTGGTGGAAACCCATCAAGAGGAGCAAGTCTGTCACTGGGTAATCGCTCCCGCCGCTCTTAACCAATCATTACAGGCTCAAACCGAACCTATCGCCCATCATCTGTTAAGTAGTTTGTCGGCGGTGGGTGTTTTCGGGATGGAATTATTTGTCACTCCGCAGGGAGAGGTATTGATTAATGAAATCGCTCCCCGTACCCATAATTCCGGTCATTACAGCCTTTCTGCCTGTCTTACCTCCCAATTTGCCCTACAACTGCAAGCAGTGGCTAATTTGCCCCTCGGAGCCACGGATTTAAAATCTGCCGGGGCAGTTATGGTTAATCTATTAGGTTTTGAGGATAGTGACGGTGATTATGCCGAAAAAAGAGCAGTTTTAGCGGCAATCCCAGACGCTCACGTTTTTTGGTACGGTAAAAAATCCCGTCCCGGTCGAAAATTAGGCCATGTCACCCTGTTAAGGGATACAAGCGATCGCTCCAAGTTATCGGATCTGGCAAAGCAGATAGAAAAGCTTTGGTATGGTTGTTAGGGAAGTGGGGGTGTGGGGAAGTGGGGAAGTGGGGAAGTGGGGAAGTGGGGAAGTGGAGCATTTGGCTGAAATTTCCCTAAACCCCTAAACCCCTAAATCCCTATCACCCTGACTCCTGAACCCTGAATCCTGCTCCCAGCAAGAAACTTTTTCAGTAAATCCTAATTAAAAGACATTTTTGATGGCCTCGGTCAGTTTTTGACTAATTAACTCGTTACCGTCTCGACTAAGATGAATATTATCGATATAGAGGGAATCGGGATTGGGATGGGCTTGAAAAATGGGCAGAAAATCTAGATAAAAAATCTGCTGGTTGCTGGTGAAATCCGCTAGTCTTTGACGGGCTTTTAATTCATAATCTCGCCCCTGTTTTTGAGCTTCGCGAATGAGGGGGGTAATAGCGATAATTAAACGGGCTTGATTAGCCTGAGCAAGGGCTTGAATTTGGGCAAGAGCGGTTAAATTATTGCCCACTCGATCGCCTCCTTCTTGCACCGGTGGCAGGGGAGGATAACGCTTAAAATATCGATCGTACAACTCGATTAAAGCTAAAGCCTGCCGGCGAGCGGGATAATTAATTTCTCGTCCCACCACCGCCGAACTAGGAGCTAAAGCGAACAGATCATCGGTGTTCATTAATAACACAATCACCTGGGATTCAAAGGTGCCGAAACGTCGCAGATAGGCCGATTGATTGCGCGGTCCCCAAGAATTGGCCGAAGCATTGAGAACTTCCACTGAACCCGTCAGATTCTGGCCTAAATTTTTGGCGATTAAAGCAGCAATGGTCTCTTTTTGATCTGTCCACCAGGAGCCATTAGCGATCGAATCACCGATTAACATGATTCTCGTCGTCTCCGGGGGCCGTTGGGTTGTAATCGGATCGCTCCGCATCGAATACTGATTAACGGCGATAAAATTGGAAAACCGGCGCGTTTGTTGATTAGGAGCCAAAAGATAGCCAATTTCGGCATCAGCTTTGTAAATAAGCGGATTACCGAACCCGAAGACAATTCTTAAAATAGCCTCAAGGAAAAGGGCAAGGGCGAAAAGAACGCCTAGAATGATTAAAGACAGCCGAATGATACCAATTTCTAATAACACGGATAGATGAGAGTTCGCTAATTTATGATCCTAAAGTGTCTCATACTTTCTACATCCATCTCATGAAAAGGAGTTAAGGGCAATGTCAGACTTAAATCGTGGCATCATGAAATTCGAGGGGGCCGATAAACCGGCAGTAGTGGCGATATCGTCCATTATCGTTATCGGTAGTATTATTGCTCTGATCCTTTGGGCAATGAAAGTCGCCTACATCTAGTTAGCTAGAATAATTTCGCTCACTTTTGGCATCACTCGGTTTAAATTTCTTGCCATCACGATCTCACCTCTTGTCCCCTTGAGCCTGTAGGATAGGGTCAAGGGAGAAATTGCTAGTTCCCTCTATCGCGCTTGCTAGTTACACCCGACTCGAAACAGATCATCGATGAGCAGATCAACTTCTGTTTTAACAGAACTGTTGCAGTTACTCCCCCAATGGCGATCGCAGATGTACTTCAAAGCATCCCTGACCGCGCTATCCCACGCCATGGAGGATCAGGTTTTAGCGGAAGACGATCAACCGTTAGTGATTGCCAGTTTTCAGCGTGAGCGCTTTTATCGTCAAGAGGCCCATCGCTATCGACGCATTGCCCACAAAAGCGGGCAAGTTTATGTTTTGTCGGCCCCAGAAACCGATTTTAAGCATAGTTCCGACATTTACGAGACGATCGCTTTTCAACCAGAGGACAGTTTAGCCCAAGAATGGCATCTAGTGGTTATCGGTGGCCATTATGCTAGTTGTTTAATCTGTCGGGAACGAACCCATCTGACAGCAGAGGGGGAAAATGGGGCAGCTATGGATAATAATCGCCGTTTTGAGGGGATTTGGACGAGCGATCGCCATGTAAGTCAACAGGCCGCCCAAATTCTTTTAAATCATATTCTCGATTATCGTCCCGAACTAGCGGAGA
This sequence comes from Microcystis sp. M179S2, assembly GCF_020245805.1. Taxonomy (NCBI): domain Bacteria; kingdom Bacillati; phylum Cyanobacteriota; class Cyanophyceae; order Chroococcales; family Microcystaceae; genus Microcystis; species Microcystis sp. M179S2. The sequence goes on from NZ_JADBUE010000364.1 coordinate 7,291, forward strand.
AAATTAGGCGCGCTCAAGAAGAATACCTGATCTGTGAACTGACGGACAGGGATCATCAAGAGGAACCAGATCCCTTTGTCCAGCGATTGGTCACTTATTTGCAAGCGGGACAGTATAAACTGCTGAAAGCCAATCGTTCCTTGGCATCGAAAGAACACAAGGAAAGACTGATCAACTCGGTGACAGCCTCGATCCGTCGTTCCCTCGATCCGGAAGCTATCCTACAGGTGGCAGTGCAGAAATTGGGGCAGGGATTGGGAGTCTGTCGCTGCGTGGTCTATCGTTGTAAGGAAGCCGACATTAACGCCACCATCGAACACGAATTTTTAAACTCCGGCATTAGTTCCATCAAAGGACAAAAATGGCCACTGAAAAATAATCCTCTTTTTCAGGAAGTGCTGGAATTGAGAGAATCCCTGAAAATTGAAGACGCTATTCACGATCCCCGTCTCCCCGGGGATTCCATTCAAAATCTGGTGCGGGAATGTTCCATCTATTCCTGGTTATTAGTACCGATTTTTTACCAAAGTCGTCTCTTGGGAATGTTGGAACTGCATCACTGTGGACCCTATACCACCACTTGGAAGAGCGAGGATGTCGCCCTTGTGGACGCGGTGGCCACTCAAATCGGAGTCGCCCTCATTCAAGCAGAAGCCTACGCTAATTTACAGGATTTAAATGAACAATTAGCCGCTCTCGATCGCACTCGTTCTAATTTAGTCGCCATAACCGGCCACGAATTACGCACCCCCCTCTCCACCATTCAAGTCTGTCTAGAAAGTTTGGCCTCGGAACCGGATATGCCGGCAGAAATGCGCCAAATTATGCTTGATACTGCCCTGAAAGATGCGGAACGAATGCGTAAATTAATCCAAGATTTTTTAACTCTTTCTCGGTTAGAAAGTGGCCGGGTTAATTGGAATCCCGAAGCTTTATCCTTATCGGAATGTGTGGAATTAGCCATCAGTCACGTTCACTCCCGCAATCTCGACAACGAAAATCCAAAAATTAGCAATCTTGTCCCCCCTAATCTGCCCTTTGTTTTAGCCGATGGCGAGTGGTTAGTGGAATTACTCTCCAAACTTCTCGATAATGCCTGTAAGTTTACCGGTCGCGAGGGAAATGTCTCGATCGAAGTCGCTTCGGGAAAGCCAAAAACTCTAGAAGTAACCATTTCTGACACTGGACGCGGGATCGAACCCAATCGTTTAGAACAGGTTTTTGATCGCTTTTACCAAGAGGAGGGGGCCCTGCGACGCAGTGCCGGGGGAACCGGTTTAGGACTGGCTATCTGTCGTCAGATCGTTAATGGTTGGGGCGGCGAAATTTGGGCAGAATCCCAGGGCAAAAATAACGGCAGTCAGTTTCATTTTACTATTCCAATATTTAAAGATAAAACTAACGATAATCCCAAAAATACCGCTCCGAAAAAATCCTCCCGTCGTCCTGCCAGTAAACGTAAATAGCGGCCGGTTGCCCGTTTAGTTTTTGCTCTTTGCTCGTGACTTCCTATTCCTTTTCTTCATCAAAAACTAAACAAAAAAGCATTAAAAAAGAAGCATCAAATCCCCAAGATATATAATAAAATTAAAAGAGTAATCAATTAGTCGTTTTTAGGTGAAAAAATTATGGGACGCGCCAAGAGAGTGGTTTTAGCTTATTCCGGAGGAGTCGATACTTCCGTCTGTATTCCCTATCTCAAACAGGAATGGGGAGTAGAAGAAGTGATTACCCTAGCCGCCGATTTAGGACAGGGAGACGAATTGGGACCAATTCAAGAAAAGGCTCTGCGCTGCGGAGCGATCGAATCCTTAGTCGTCAATGCTCAGGAAGAATTCGTCAAAGAATACGCTTTTCCCTCAATTCAAGCTAATGCCCTGTACGAAAATCGTTATCCCCTTTCTACCGCCCTGGCTCGTCCTTTAATCGCTAAATTATTAGTAGAGGCCGCCGAGAAATACGGGGCCGATGCCGTCTCTCACGGCTGCACCGGCAAAGGTAACGATCAGGTGCGTTTTGATGTGGGCATTATGGCCCTCAATCCTAGTTTAAAAGTTCTCGCTCCCGCCAGGGAATGGGGCATGAGCCGGGAAGAAACCATCGCCTACGGGGAAAAATTCGGGATTGAGTCTCCCGTGAAAAAATCCTCACCCTTTAGTATCGATCGCAACCTCTTGGGGCGCAGTATTGAAGCCGGTCCCTTGGAAGATCCGATGACGGAACCCCCGGAAGAAATCTATTTAATGACCAAAGCGATCGCCGATACTCCCAACGAGCCGGAATACGTCGATATTGGTTTTAATCAGGGAATTCCCGTCAGTTTAAACGGAGAAAATCTCGCTCCCGTCACGCTAATTAGTCAATTAAATGACCTAGTGGGTAAACACGGTGTTGGTCGGTTAGATATGATCGAAAACCGGGTAGTGGGAATTAAATCCCGAGAAATTTACGAGGCCCCGGCTTTATTAGTTTTAATTGACGCTCACCGGGACCTAGAAAGTTTGACTTTAACTGGAGATGTTACCCAATATAAACGGGGAATTGAAGATACCTACGGACAGTTAATTTATAAAGGATTGTGGTACAGTCCCTTAAAGGAAGCGATCGATGCTTTTATCCTCAAAACCCAAGAACAGGTAACGGGATCGGTGCGAGTGAAACTGTTTAAAGGTAACGCTAAAGTGGTCGGTCGTCAGTCAGTCAATTCTATCTATTCTCCCGATTTAGCTACCTACGGAGCCGAGGATCAATTTGATCATAAAGCTGCCGAAGGTTTCATCTATGTTTGGGGATTACCCAGCAAAGTTTGGGCAGAAAAAACTAGAGGGAAGTAATCAACAATTCTCCCCTAAGTAAGTGGGTTTTAATTCAGATCCCCCCAAGGTAGGGTTAATTCATGAATTAACCCTACTATGACTGGACCAGGGGGGAATCAACAAATAACTGATTTAAATTTGATCACCGATTTTATCAGACTTAGGATTGTTAATAAAATTAAATATAACTAATAAAATTACTTTTTTAGAACCATGCCAGCAAAAGATATTTACCATGAAGCCGTGAAAAATGCCTTAATTAAAGACGGTTGGAGTATTTTAGCTGATCCTGATAAAATTAAATATAAAGATGTTGAATATTTGCTGATTTAGCAGCAGAAAAACCTTTGGCTGCTGAAAGAAATGGACGTAAAATTGTTGTGGAAATCAAAAGCTTTTTAAGTCCCTCACCTATGAGAGATTTTGAAATAGCTTTAGGACAATATATTTTATATCGAAATTTAATCAGTCTTACCGAACCAGAATATCAAATTTATCTAGCCATTAAAGACAGCATTTATGAAAATTTTTTCCAACGAGAATCAATTCAGGCTATTGTGAAAATAAATCAATTACTTTTGCTGGTTGTTGAGATGGAAAAGGAGAAAATTTTACAATGGATAGACTAGAAAAATATCGCAATGCCATTAAAAAAGTATTAACAGAATATCACGAATGGGTTTCTGGTTCTGCTAATTTAGATCAAGAAAGTTGTCTGGTTTTTGACGAGATACATGATCAGTATTTTTGGCTTTTTATGGGTTGGGAAGGCAAGAAAAAAATCAGGAATATTCAAGTCCATATTAGGATTAAAAATGAGAAGATTTATATTGAGGAGGATTGGACTGAGGAAGGGATCGCTACGGAATTATTAAGGGAGGGTATTTCTAAAGAAGATATAGTTTTAGCTTTTTACGATCTGGAAACTCGTAGGTTAACTGGGTTTGCTGTGAGTTAAGTTATCGGTAAATCTTGCTTGGAAATCTGAGGTTGATAAAAGAAGCTTAAAGGAGCTATTTTGTTACTTTTGAACCATTTTATCCCTATAGGTAACAAAAATTTGAGTTATAATTATAATATCTCTATAAACCAGCATAAAAAAAGTTTATGGCTATTTCAATTACTTTAACCCTACCTGATGAGATTTTTAATCTAGCTCAATCCTTAGCCCATTCAATTAACCGTGATCTTAATGATATATTAGTAGAAGCGATCGCTTTTTCTATTAGTCCCAATTATCAAGGCGAAAAAATCTCATCCCTAAATTCATTATCAGATGAAGAAATTATCAAATTAACTCAATTACAAATGGCATCAGAACAGGATCAAAGATTAAGCGAGTTGCTCAATCAACAACAAGAGAGAGATTTATCAACCTTTGAAAATAGGGAACTTTGGTCATTGATGCAAATTTATCAAATAAACTTGTTAAAGAAGTCTCAAGGATTAAATGAAGCGGTTAAAAGAGGATTAATTTCACCCTTATAAGCATGAATCCTAGCCCTATTCCCGACTATATTAAAGATAAAATTCGCCAACAAGCTAATAATCGCTGTGGGTATTGTTTAAGTTTACAAAAATATGTGTTAGGATTGCTGGAGATTGAACATATCATTCCTAAAGCTAAAGGGGGAAGTGATGATGAATATAATCTCTGGTTAGCTTGTCGTTTATGCAATGGCTATAAGGGCAGACAAACCGAAGCAAAAGACCCCGAAACTGAGCAAATTGTTCCCCTTTTTAATCCAAGAAAACAAATATGGTCAGAACATTTTCAATGGAGTCAAGAGGGAACACAAATTTTAGGAAAAACGCCTTGTGGACGTGCAACAGTTATGGCATTAAAACTCAATAATTTGATTGCCACCACAGTTAGACAACAATGGATCTTAGCAGGATGGCATCCCCCTAAAATTTAACTTCAAAACCAAAGCAGTTCATTTTGATAATTTGGGTCAAAGAAATAAGTAGAGGTAGAACCTCGCTTATCTGCGTTGCAAGGTAGAATATTTATATAACCCACAACTATCTTAAATATAGAAACCATAATAAATTATGATTAAATAACCCTTGACTCCCCCCCTTTTTTGTGATACTTTTTGTTGCAGAATATTGGCGCAAAACTAGCGTTAAATATGACCATAATTTTCTACTATTACTGTCATCGAATCCATGAAAAAATTACTGACAATTTTAACCCCCTTGACTCTGATGGGGTTAGCTGGGGTTACTCCTGCTCAAGCGGCAATAGTAGCTGGTTGGAATTCATTTAATGCCAGTACCGCAACCTATCCCAAAGCGGCGAATACTGTAGGTGCGAATATAACCAGCACTGGGTTAAACACCGCCGGGATAAATCGGGAGAATGATCCTATCTTCCTGTTGGGTGGTTCTACTACTAACGGTTGGAATACAGGTAGCACTGTTAATACCAGCCAATATGTGGAATTTGCCGTACAACCTAGTGCAGGTTTTCAAGTCGATTTTACTAACTTACAACTCAATGCGGCCCAAACTGAAACGCAGCTAGATTTAGTCTTGCGCTCTAGTGTTGATGGGTTCACCAATAATTTAGGGACACAAGTTAACTTAACAACTAGCTTTAATACCTACAGCTTTGACCTAAGCAGTTTAGCACCCCAAACCGGACCGGTGCAGTTCCGTCTCTATGGACTGAATGCTAATGGCTTGTCTGTCTATTTAATTGCCGACAACTCCACTAATGTTACCGGGGGTGGGTTTGTGGCTCTTAATGGGGATATCACTCCTGCTGGTGGCGGTGCTGTATCAACCCCGGAACCTAGTGGTATAGTGAGTTTAATCGCTGTTGGTGCCTTGGGTGCCGCTTCCCTTCGTCGTCGGGGATAAATTATCCTTAAGAGGGGCAACTACAGAGGGGTTGCCCCGAAATTGGTTAAATATTATCAATATTCTTTTGCATTTCCTCGGCAATTTGTTAAGGTGATAAGGTGAAAGAGGAATAACAATCAATAGAGCCAATGACTCCCCAATTAATGATTCAACCTTCGTCTTTAATGAGAGAAGGGGTTGAACTCCGCGAATTTGGTAACATTTATTTATTCAGGTTTACTTCAGAGCTACAATCTCGTTGTGAGCAGTTAAAGTTAGGGTTAGGCGATCGCCGTTATGCTTAATAAATTTCCTGACGATGCCTGATGCTGTGGAGCTACAGAATGGAATCCTGATCTAAGTGATCAAATTCTAAGTAAAGTTATTAAAATTAGAATCTTGGAACAAAATC
>NZ_JADBUE010000365.1:0-5908 GCF_020245805.1 Microcystis sp. M179S2
CTTCGTTTTTGGGTCTGATTTGTGTTTGTTAATGATCAGACAGTACCTGATGAGCCTTTCTTTGTCAACTCTTGAGGTTGATGCGTTTCATTTTTGAATTGGCGAATCTTGCCCTAATCTTGACCAAGAGTGACCGGCAATAAAATGGCCGAACAGAAATTCAAAACCCACTGTTAATACTAACCAAATTAAACCGATAGTAATTGCTTGGCTGGACGATTCTAGACCCCAAAAATAGACAAGAGTGCCAATATAAAGGCTAAAAAAGAGGATTCCTGTCAGGGTAGAAATTTGATGAGCGCGTAGTTCATCGAGATATTTTCCGTAGGTGGTTTCTCGGAGGATACCGTTACTAACTCCTATTGGGACCATCGGGAGCCATGCGACAATGTAGCGACTAATCATAAGTTGTTGGTTTAGAACTCGCTCTAATTGGATTATATACTGCAGCTGCCCTTGGCAAAGGCTGCATCTCAATTTGGTCGAAATATCTAGAGGACATTTTGGGCGCACGCGGTGCGCCCCTACCATTGGCGCGATAATATTATACTAAATCCGTTGAGTATAGGCTACTTATAGAGGGGAGGCACTCATGCAACAGGCAAGAGGCAAAAGGGGAAATAAATAATCAGTTTTTAATAACCAGATTTAGTATTATTTATTGTAGGGGCAAATTGCATTCGCCCTCTTTGAATAGCTTCTGCTTAAAAACGGATTTGGTGTTAAAAAGGTTAAAAAGGCGTGTAAAAGAACTGACATTGTATTTGTCAGAGATTGACAGAGAGAGCGGACAGGGGGTGACAGTGGGGTAAATTGTTAATTTTTTTGGGTATTTAGCTACATCATCCGAAAAATGTCACACTAGAGGTAGAGGAGCGTCAACTATCAGTCATCAGCTTTCGGCAATTTTTGGCTATTTCCCCGGGGTATTGCTGGCAGCCGATGGGAAAAAGCAACTTCAACCCTGACGTTATCTGCTATCGAGGAGGCTAATTCTATGAATAATACGGAAACACTCTCAGTCGATCGGGATACCAACAAACTCTATAATAAAATTCTCGTGGCTGTGGATTATCAAGATGTCACTCCAGAGGTATTGAATACGGCTATTCTCTTAGCGAAAACCTACGCTAGTGAGTTGCGGATTATTTATAGTCTGTCTAAACCTTTGACTCCCTACACGGAAACTTTTATTTATGGTAATCTGATCGGTTATGGTGGCGGTTATCCCCCCGATATGATCGCCTTAGAACAACAAATCACCGAAGAAATGCAAGCGGAATTACAAGCTTGGTTAAACGGTTTAGTCGATCGAGCTAAGGAGGATAATATCATAGCCCGGGCTGATTATTATATCGGTGATCCGGGCCAGAAAATTTGTCAAGTTGCCCAGCAAGAAGGGATAGATTTAATTATTGTTGGTCGTCACGGTCGATCGGGTTTATCTGAGTTAATCTTAGGTAGTGTTAGTAATTATGTGGTACATCATGCTCCCTGTTCAGTTTTGGTAGTACACATCACTCATTAATTAGAAAGGGTTGAAATCCATTTTTTGCTGTCCATTGAATCGCTCCATCTCTCCCGGTCCAGTAAGTCTTAATCCGGGCCTTTCTCAGTTGATTTTTGGCATTACGGGAGAGATTGGCAGTAACAGCGATCGCTGTTTGAGGTCGAATTGACTCTAACCATTGTTTATCTAGATTACTTCCCTGCCATAATAACACTAGGGGGCTGAATTCTTGGGATAAATTAACGGGAATTTTCGGGTTGATAATCCATAGCCAAGATTGATTTTTTACCTGAAATTTAAATAAATTTTTCTCGAGCAATTGTCCAGTAATTTCGCCGAGATTAAATTTTTCTAACTGGGATAAAGTAATAGTTTTTTTGATTGGTATGTCCTCACTGATAGTTGAGAATTGCGCCGAATTATTGACGGTTATTGCTCCTTGTATTTGATTAATTCCCTCCTGTCGCAAAAAGGGCAAAACTGTATAACGTGCTGTTGCGGGTTCCTCCCCATTAATTAAGAGAGTATTTCCTCGATTTTGAATAATTATTACTGGTTGCGATTTGGTGGCTAAAACTGTCACCTGAGTTAAAGTCAAATGTTGATAAATAATCGGTATTAAAATTAAAGTGAGGATAAATAAACTGACTAAATGCCACCGTTGACGAAACCAGAGGTTGCAGCAGATTAAGGTAAGGCAAATATAAATAATTAACATCACTCCTAAAGATAATTTACCTGTGGAGTAGGTACTAAAAGGAAGCAGACTAAAAAAGGTGGTAATTTGCAGTAATAACTCTAGAGGGTAATAGAGAATACTAGAGCTGATACTGCCCAAAGGGGGATAAATTAAGCCTAAAAAGGCAGTAAAAACTCCTCCTAAACTAATCAGGGTAACTAGGGGAGTTGTGATAATATTAATGGGGATATTATAAAGAGCGATCGAGTTAAACGTAAACATTAATAAAGGCATAGTCCAGAGAGTGGCAGCTAGACTAATAGCTATAGGTTCAGCGATTAAATTAGGAAAATAGTCAATTTTATTTTTCAGTAAAGGAACGGTAATAATTAATCCCAAAGTCGCTAAAAAACTTAACTGAAATCCTAAATCCCAAATCCAGAGAGGTTGCCATAATAATAGAATTGTAGCCGCTAGTAACAGGGAGCCTAAACTATTAACTTGTCGATTATAAAGCAGACCGATTAATGCCCCAATTCCCATCAAAATCGCCCGCAGCACTGAAGGTTGTAACCCAGTTAAAGTGCCGTAAATTATTAAGATAGTAAGGGCAATAATAAACTGTTGTTTGGGGGATAAATTGCGAGTAATAGTTAAAACAAATCCCAACAAAATAGCCACATGAAAGCCAGAAGCTGCTAAAATGTGAGCTAATCCAGTTTTAATAAATAAATCAGTGATTTTTGCTGGCAAATTAACCGCTTGTCGTCCGAGGGTAATCGAACTTAATAAAGTCCCTTTTTCCTTGCCTAGTCTTTGAATTTGTGCCTCAACAATGCGCTGACGAATCTGCCAAATTCCCCAAGTTGGTGATTTTTTATCGATAATTATTTCCCCTTTTAAACCAGCAAAAGCACCCTGACGCGCCAGATAATTAGCAAAGTCAAAAGCATTGGGATTATTGGCACGACGGGGACGATAAAGTAATCCTTTAATTGTTATTTCTTGTCCGGGATAAACCTGATTTCCTCCTAGATTTGGTAGAGTAACGTAGAGTTTACCTGTGGATTTTTCTGTCGGTAAATTCTTGAGGCTAAATTCTTTTACTTCTAACCAAAATTGTAAATTTTCTCGGCGATTGAGACGAATTTCTGATATAATACTGCCTGTGATTTCAATAGAGTTAACCACATTATTTTTTAAAAGATGACTGATATCATTCCCAGCGGGGTAAGGAGTACGAATTTCTAGATAAACAACGGCAAATATAGCTATTAATCCCCCCATCAGCCAAATTTTTCTAGGGGGACTTTGCCACCAAAAACGACGGATAAAAATCGTGGTTAATAGGGTAATTAGACTAAGAATAACAATTCTAATTACCACTTCTTGCCATCGGTTTAACTGGGGACTAAAATCTACCAGACCTGTAGATAACAATCCCAAAATATAGGCTAAACCGAGAATAACGCTATTAGGGCGATTCATAGAAATTTTTGTCGTCAAATAATTTCAGAATTAGCGGGCATTATTTTTACCTAAGTATCAGCGAAAATCGAGATTAAAAAGTAACTTAGCATAAACACTATGGGGATCGTTAAATGTAGGTAACTTCAATAATTCCTGCTGAAAATTTTGCCATTCCTGCGTCAAAGGGTGATTATTTTTAGTTAGAGGAGGAAGATAGGTTTGCAAGAAATTAGAGACAAGTTCTTCTTGCCAACTTTGCGATCGAGGATATTCTTTAAGACTCCAATCATCTCCTAATTTAGCTGTTTTGGCTGCGTATTGTACTGCCGCTTCTAGGCCACCGATTTGATCAACTAAACCAATTTTAACCGCATCTTTTCCCGTCCAGACGCGACCTTGGGCCACAGTTCTTACCTTGTCTGGGGATAGTTTTCGCCCCTTGGCTACCGTCTCGATAAATAAATCATAGAACCGATTAACTGCCGCTTGATAAATTTCTAATTCTTGGGGATTTTTCGGTCTGGTAATAGTAGATAGATCGGCTAATTGTCCAGTTTTCACCGTATCCCAATCGATGCCATTATTATTAGCAATCTTCTGGATATTTAACAATAATCCAAACACACCGATCGAACCAGTAATTGTATCATTATCGGCAAAAATTCTTTGACCACCCATCGCAATCCAATAACCCCCAGAAGCTGCCACATCACCCATAGAAATAATTACTGGTTTTTTCGCATCTAAACGCTTAATTTCTCGCAGAATCACCTCGGAAGCGGTGGCACTTCCCCCCGGACTATTAATTCTCAAAACTACCGCTTTTACCTCCTCCTTCCCTTGTAATTTTCGCAATTCCTTCGCCAATTTATCCCCACCGATTTCGCCTCTATCTCCCTGACCTTCTACGATTGTCCCTTCTGCATAAACTATCGCTATTTGATCGCTACTATCTCCCCCATCATCATCGAGAGAACTAGCATAATTAGCTAAAGAAATTTGCGAAAAGGAGCCAGAGTTTTCCTCCTGATTAGTTTTATTTTTTGCTTCTCCTGTCAAATCCTTTGCTAAAACAATTACTCGATCTAAATGGGCCACTTCATCAACAAAACCCGCCTTTTTCGCTGTGGTTGCTTCCAGAATACCTTGAGTATCAGAAATAGTTTGCACCTGTTGGGGTGTTAAATTGCGACTTTTGGCCACTGTGGAACTATAATTAGACCAAATTGTATCGAGTAGGGTTTGCAGCTGCTGACGATTCTGGACACTTAAATCCTGACGCGTATAGGGTTCCACCGCACCTTTAAAAGAACCCACTTTTACCACTTGTACCCCCACACCATATTTTTCTAGTGCATCGGCAAAAAAGGTTTGTTGACTACTTAAACCATTAATTTCCATTCTCCCCACGGGATTAATAATCACCTTTTCAGCAACGGAAGCGAGATAATATTCCTTTTCCGTCCATTCCACATCGTAGGCGATAATTTTTTTACCCGATTGGCGAAATTTTGCCAAAGCTTGCCGCACTTCCGTCAGGGTAGCATAGCCATATTCACCGACATTGTTGCGACCGTAGAGTAACAGACCGACAATACTATCATCAAGGGCGGCCTTTTCGATCGCCGCTATCACCTGTCGTAAATTTAAAGTGGTCCGACTCTCACTGGTCAAACTATCGGCTAAACTTGAACTAGGGGGAGCATCGCTGATATTGGTGGCTAAGTTAAAAACTAAGACTGATTTTTCCTTAACTGAGGAGCTATCGCTAGAAATCAGGAAAGAAAGCAGTAAAAATGCTAATCCCCCCACACCTAGGGACGAAAATACCAATAATCCCAATAAAGTTCCCAAGCAACTAGCGAAAGTTTGTTTAAAAAACTGACCCATCGGTTTTCATCTACTACTAATTATCCTGTTTCCTATTGTAGGGATTCCCCGCCCAGAAACAAGTTTTTTATCTGACTGCCTGACACATCTTGGTGAATCACCGACAGGTTAAGACACGGATGCGAGAGAACCAAATTCGGTCAAAGAAATCTTGTTTAGCTGGCTTTGAAGCAAAAATTGGTTCGAGGGATGAAACCCTTATAGAGAAAGATAAGTAGGTAGGCACAATTATTTGTAGGATGGGTTAGCGGTAGCGTAACCCATGCGGGCGTTGGGTTTCATGCTTCAACCCAACCTACGTTCATTTTATATTTAATTCCACCCCCCTACTTATTTGGCGATTTTTGTCAATTGTTTTC
>NZ_JADBUE010000366.1:0-3440 GCF_020245805.1 Microcystis sp. M179S2
CTTCTCAGAAAAAATTGAAAAGAGGCTACTGGGTACATTTTTCCCTTGAAAATGGCTGTACCGTTGACTGTATCTGGAGTAGAGCGATTCCGTAGAGTTGGCTGTATAGTGATCGCTAACCTGATTTTAACAGATAGTGTCATTAATCTCTAGAGTAAGGGATTCCCTCTGTAGCCATGTTTTTGCTGATTTTCTGCCCCGAAACAAGCTATAATGGTCTAAAGGTCAAATTTGAAAATTTTTGCCTCAAACCCTATCGGCGTAAGAACTTCAGGATTTTGTGTCCAGTAGTTCATTGGTATTGTATGGCTTGAACTCAGGCTCTGTAAGACTTTTAGCCATAGCTAGTATGTTTATACGGGGGAAGTCCAGAAATATACCCAAGCTTTTCTGGTCAAAGTTGGACAAATAAACAGGCTCTAAGTAGGTGGGTGGAATTAAATATAAGATGAACGTAGGTTGGGTTGAAGCATGAAACCCAACGCCCGCATGGGTTACGCTACCGCTAACCCATCCTACAAATAATTGTGCCTCCCTACTTAGTTCAAAAAAAAATCTCTCAATTCGTTACAAAACTTAATCAAGAGAGGTACAATGTATAAAACTTAACAGTTTTGACAGTCAAAACTGGAGTTCGATGGCAATCAACTCCCTAACGAGGTAACTTCCTTTTGCTCCCACAAAAATGTCACCCCAAAACCCCCGGACAAACTCAGGTTTTAGAAAGACCAAAAATCCCGTCTAATATCTCTATCTAAAGAGGTATGACTAATTTTCCCAAATCATCTATAGTTACCAGCGTAGGGCAATGGCAGTATAAAAGTGGACAACTGACTGTCTAAAGTTGGACGATTCTCTCTCGATAAATTTCTTTAATTAAAACCGGGTTAAGTTAAGACGCATTTAAACACCTTATTCTTAGATTAGCCGAATCTAACCCAATCCCTTTACTGTTGCCTCTTGCATGAGTGCCTCTTTCCTCATCTCAACAAGCAATTTAAATACTTAACAGCTTATATACTATGAATACTCTCATCACTATTCGAGAAGCTTCCGATTTACTCGGGGTTAGCATTAAAACCCTCCGGCGCTGGGAACAACAGGGTAAAATTTCCTCAATTCGTACCCGCGGCGGTCATCGCCGATTTCGACCGGAAGATCTCTTACAATCTGGTCAAGCAACCCCATTGATTATTGGCTATGCTCGTGTTAATCGACCTGAACAAAAACCCCAATTAGACACCCAGATAAAAGCGTTAGAAGAATTTTGCCATCAGCAGGGTCAACCCTTTGAAATTCTCACCGATATCGGCGACGGAGTCAGCCACAATCACCCTAATTTTATGCGTCTAGTGAAGATGATTTGTCAGGGTGAGGTGAAATCTCTAGTTTTAACCCATGCGGAAAGTGTGAGTCGCTTTTGTCATGATTTTATTTTGGGTTTGTGCCGTCTCTTCAAAATCCAAGTCATTCTCCTCAATCAAACCCAGGAATCCATTGCAGCTGAGGATTTAGTGGACGATCTGCAAGCCCTCGTCACCATCTGTTACGATCATCTCTACCCACTACATAACCCGGCTCATCGGCAATTACTAGAATACCTAGGAGCGCTTAAGGATGTCCGTGTGGCTTAAAATTATCCTTGGCCTGGGTTTCTTATCCCTCTTTTTAGTTGTCTGATGCCGCCTCTACTGTTCCCCGAACAACGGCCAAAAATAGTAATATTTTAGCTGACGGCTGACGGCTATATTGACATCCACATTAACGGCAAATGAAACTAGAAACCACGGCGATTAAACGGATTCTCGATGCTAACCTTGACCGCGCCAGAGAAGGACTGCGAATTATCGAAGAATGGTGTCGTTTTGGCTTAGATAATCCCGATTTAGCCCAAGAATGTAAAGAAATGCGCCATCAATTAGCTAGTTGGCACTCGATCGATCTTAAACTACATCGGGACACGGCCGGCGATATCGGCAGGGATTTAAGCCATCCCAGGGAAGAAATCCGGGAGACTGTCGAGGGACTGCTGCAGGCCAATCTCGCTCGCGTACAGGAGGCTTTTAGGGTTTTAGAAGAATACGGTAAACTCTATGATCTGGAGCTAGGGATAGCCTGTAAACAGCTGCGCTATCGGGTTTATCAGCTAGAGAGTAAACTATTAATCTCTCCACCTCTGGAAAGACTGCAAGCATCTCCCCTCTATTTAGTCACTTCTCCTGCCGAAAATCTGCTAGAAATCGTTGAATTAGCCCTAAAAGGGGGGTTAAAATTGGTGCAGTACCGCCATAAAACCGCCGCTGATACCATTCGTTTAGAAGAGGCCGCTAAACTGTGTGAGTTATGCCACCGTTACGATGCTTTGTTTATTATGAACGATCGCGTCGATATTGCTCAGGCCATTCATGCCGATGGTGTTCATCTCGGTCAACAGGATGTACCGATTTCCCTAGCGCGGCAATTTCTCGGTCCTGGGGCAATTATCGGCCGGTCCACCACTAATCCCCAAGAGATGGCCAAAGCAATCCAAGAAAAGGCCGATTATGTGGGAGTCGGGCCGGTTTATGCCACCCCCACCAAAGCAGGAAAAACCCCCGCAGGATTGGAATATGTCCGTTATGCGCGGGAAAATTGCCCTTTACCCTGGTTTGCGATCGGTGGTATTGATAGTAGTAACATTAAAGAGGTTTTAGAAGCAGGAGCGCAACAGGTAGCTGTAGTCCGGGCCATCATGGAAGCGCAGCACCCCGATGTGGTGACACAACAATTATTAAACCAATTAAAGTAGGGAGTGGGAAGTGGGAAGTGGGGTGTGGGGTGTAGGGTGTAGGGTGTAGGGTGTAGGGTGTAGGGTGTGGGGTGTGGAAAGAATAAATAAAAATAATCTCCTGTCTCCTGAATACTGTCTCCTGAATACTGTCTCCTGAATACTGTCTCCTGAATACTGTCTCCTGTCTCCTGTCTCCTGTCTCCTGTCTCCTCCGATTAACTTGATTCGTTTATATCCAAATCCATGTCAGAAATAACCTTGCAAATTAACGGCAAAACTCAAACCTGTTTACCCGCAACTAAACTAGGGCAAATGTTAGAAAATTTGGGCATGAATCCTCGGTTAGTTGCAGTGGAATATAACGGGGAAATCCTCCATCGTCAGTATTGGGAAAACACGGAAATCAAGGAGGGGGATAAATTAGAAATTGTTACTATTGTCGGAGGGGGTTGACACTCCCATCGCGCTTAAGCGAGGGATTCTTGGTTCACTGAGTTTCCTTAATCTGGCAGGACGTATCCAACATTCGCCAGAGGGAATCTCTCCCCAAGCGTATTAGTTTCGGTGTGTCCCACCGTACTTAGTCCCTTTTTGAGAATGTTGATAGCGGCGTTAATATCTCTATCTTCTACATAGCCACAATGGGGACAAACATGGGTTCTCGTCGATA